>JASJDO010000169.1 GCA_030065115.1 Rhizobiaceae bacterium
TTCGATTCCAATCATCATTCCCTGTCACCGTGTGCTGGCAGCTGATGGTATTGGCGGCTATTCCGGCGATGGAGGCGTGGAGCGCAAGATAGAATTGCTCAAGTTGGAAGGCGGTTTTCCCTATTTGCTTTAGCGCGCAAGTCTTCCAGATAAGGATTTACCGTTTACCAATGCAGATCGTAGAAGCCAGCAACCGAAAACCCGATTAGTGCAAGGCCAATCAGCAGCGCAAATGTCTTGAGAACACTCTGCTTGCTGTTGGCGGGAATTGAACGATCGGTGATTTTCTTGAACCTGGAACGTAGGGCATCCGCACGTGCCTCTGCCTCAGCATTTCCGGCACGCCATTTGGGTTTGTTTTGAGCGCCCGATGCCATGCCAACCGTCACTCAACCTGCAGGGCTATGCGATCAGCCGAGCTTGCCGGATCATGATTCTTCACAATCTCGGAAATTTGACGATAGGCGGCATCCACTTTGAGTGCGATCATCTGGCGACCAATTTTCGCACTTGACTTTGAGAGGGAGCCCGACGCACCAGATTGCATGCCTTCCGGCCATTTTACCCATTTTTTGCGAACGGCTTCAGGCGCAACGTACAATAATTCAGATGTATCCCGCATGCCGGCATGCCAACCGATTTCCTTGTCTGCATAGCCCGCATTCTGCAGATGCGCGAACTGTCCATTGGCTGAATAATAATCCCCGATATGCGCAACGATCATGTCATCGCGAGCCCATTCTTTCGAAAGGCGGTCTGCCACCTGTTCCTGGCCTTCCTGATTGCCGCCACTGTCACCGATGAAGAAAATCTTCCTGAAGCCATGCGCACGCATGGAGCGGGCAGTCGCTTCCAGAACGCTCTGGAATACGTCTTCGGGAACGCTGATGGTGCCGGTGAAAATCATGTGCCCGTCTTTCGGATCGATGGCACCTTCAGGGACATGATCAATCACAGGAGCGACAAGCGTATTGCCCATCTTGTGCGCAAGGTCATGTGCGGCCCGCGAAATGACAAGATTGTGTTTTCCCAGCACCACATGTGGCCCGTTTTGCTCAATACCGCCTGTCGGGATCAACACTGTATCATAACCCTTTTGCATTGCCTGATTGATCTCAGTCCAGGTGAGTTTTGCCAGATGAACACTTGGCACAGTACTGAGCGCAATCTGCTGCTTGCTGAGGTTGCTGAGGGTGAGATAGCCTGACGCGAGAATGAAAATGGAAAGTGCGGCCATTATTTTTCGAGGACCCGAACCCAGTGTGTCACTGATGATATTCCATGACCATTGAAATGGTTTGAAATAAATATCGCTGACAGAGTTGAACGGATTTGGTTCTTCACGGCTCAAGCCGTACTTCAGCTTCTCGTGACCACGTGGGATGTAGTGACTTTTTCCGATGATGTCCCAGAAAGAGAAAATAAGTCCAAAATTCTGGTCAAAATGCTTCGGATCGGAACTGTGATGGATCTGGTGTTGCGCTGGGCTAATGAATATCTTCGAAAGCCAAACGGGATAGTTCAACCAGATATGCGAGTGGCGGAGATTATAGCCGACGATATAGAAGACAAAGGTGATGATGTTCAGACCGAACAGTGTCAGCGCCTGGGGCTTTTCTCCGGTAAAGTAAAACAGGCCTGCATAGGCAATGCCACCCAGAATGGCGACAGTCGTTGCGGTGATGAACAAATCCACCGGGTGCATTCGGAACAGCGTCATTGGATTTAGTTGTACTGCAGAGTGGTGAACTTTGTGGAATTCCCACAAAACCGGCACATTGTGCATCATGCGATGGGACAGATAAACACCGAGATCAATCGCGATAACGCTCAAAATCGTATAGATGATCAGACTGACTTCGCTGGTGATCAGAGGCGCAGATAGTTCGCCGAACATGGAGGTAAGCGTGCCGTTCATAAAAACGGCCACGCCGTGCATTCCCAGCATGAACTGAACCACAAAACCGTAGTACACGATCGCGTTGATCAGAAAGAACTTGTAGTCCTGCAATGATGAGGGATGAAGCCAAACTTCTTTGTTGAATACCCAGGCAAGGAAACCGGGTCTGGAAGAGGGGATATCGTTTCCGTCTTCATCATGATCATGGTTGATCTGGTGATATGCAATAAACGCGAGGATCAACGCACTGATCAGATACAACCAATAAACCCGCGACTCCGGGACAACCAGAGACAGATACTGGTGAATGGTGTTGATTTGTACGTTTTCCAGAAACATGGGCCTGATACCAATTTATCACAGCCCAAAACCTAGTGGATTTCTCTGTATACTTTGTTAATGCGATTGCTTCAAACGTGAGCGGTTCGGGGCTCTATGAAACCCCGAACCGTGTTGCCTCATGCCCCTTTAGGCATAGGGGATCAGGAATTTGGAGCAGCTTTCGCCGATTTGTTGGATACGGCCTCAGCCGCCGTTCCGTTAAGTTCTGCATTCATCTTGTCGATGACATCATCCACTTTGGCTTTCTGCTGTGTCTCAGCTTTCGCGCTGACTACAGAAAGGCCGCTGCGGGTCGGTTCTACCACTGTCTCCAGATCAACGATAAGTTGATCCAATGAAGTGAGCAAACGATAGTCCGGGTTTGCCTGCAAGCGGATGAGTGCATCATCTCGCATGGTTCTGAGTTGATTGATCTGTTCCATGAATTTCTCCCTAACCGTTTCATGCCGTTAGAGAGCAGGGAAATTGCGCCGCTATCGCGGCTGCAATGCGGAGACATTACGGCAAATGCACAAGCACCATTCACCTTTGGTTTCAGATCGTTACGAGTTCTGGTTTGTTGAGGCGCGCATAGTCATTTTTGACCGCGCGAATTGCAAGCCAGGTACCAAAAGCAAACATTGCAAACCCTGCGAACAAATCAACAAGATGATGACTGCCGTGAATGAATATACCGGGAACAATCAGAAGGTTGAGCGCAAAAAAAGTTGGCCCGACAATCGGCACAGTGCGTGCGGCATACATAGCAGTAAAGGCCAGCACAGCGTGATAGGATGGAAAAGCAATCAAGCCCCGAATTTCTCTCGGCGAAATGATTTCCGGCCCGACAATGGCAAGGCCGGCAATCTCTTGCGAGTAATTTTGGTCTGCTACCGCGCCAATCGCTGTCCAGATATCTGGTGAAATATCATAGATCGTGCCGGGCCCCATAGAGGGTGCAATGCCCCAGAAACATATGGTGAGTGTTGCTGTAATGGTGACCGAAGAGATCATCACATGCAGCTCTTTTAATCGTCCACTCATGCCAAGAATGACCACCAGCGCCGCAAATTGCGGGATGGTACTCATATATGCCCATTTGAAAACCAATGTTGGCCAAGGATTTTCAGCAGCCCAGGCAAGAACTGATGGCCAGTGATAGCCAAACATCGCGTCCCATGCAGCAAGAACCGGATCGAGCAGGGGCGTATGCAGTGGCAATAAGAGATAGTTGAACAGGGAAAGACAGGCAGAGAAGAAAATGAAAATCGCGCTGCACATGGCGGCGGAAGCAATCCGCTCACTTCGTCCGGTGATCCTGTAAAACATACCGAGCGCTGAAACGAACAGGCAGAGCCCGAGCAGGAAACCATATGCGGGAACATCAATACGTGCGCCGTTCACTGCAATCAGAATGCAATCAACCGTCAAAGTCGCCAAAGCAACAATCAGCATGAAAAACTCGGATGGATGCAATCTGAGTTTCTGGCAAATGGTGTCCCGGAACGTCATGAAATTTCCCCGTACTGCTCCAACGTTGGCTGAACATAAGGGTAGGGTGTTAAAAAACACTGACCGGCGACGGGTTAGAAATTAGCGATGTCCGAAATGGTAAGAGATCACTCTCGCAGCTGGTTCTTGGCGCCAACTAGCCAAACTGCACGCGGTTCTCGATGTGTAAGCCAAGCTCGCGGCCGTTGCGGCGAACAATTTTGCACTCCATAAGACTATCCATCTCGGGAATATAGAGCTTGATCTTGTCCGGAATAATGTCGGCATTGAGAAGTTCAACTTTCACACCGCTGTCGGACATATCAAGTAGCTTGCAGCTGATGCTCTCATTCAGATTTGGAACCACGCCTTCAGCAAGCATGTCTACAGGCTCACGGTCCGTTGCACGCCGCTCATCAAAAATGAATACAGTTTCTTTTTGCATGTATCACCCCCGATTTGTTGTCAGCCCGGACTCTTCCCTAAGGTAAAGAAGCTAAAGAAACCTTAAGTGCGCTGTTAAAGTTTGCGAGTTTCCTTGTTTATCAGCCCCCAATACTGATCCTTAAGATGCAAAAAACAAAGCCGCCAACAATAAATCTTATTAGCGGCTTTTTTAAAACTGATGTGTTTTCAGACCATCAGGTTTTCAACGGTACTTTTGGTACGGAGCCACCGCCACTGCCTTTGCCGCGCGGTTTTGGCGGCGACTTCGGTTTGGATTTCGCTTTAGTTGAAGCACGCTTTGTTTTCGGCTTGATCGGCTTGTCCTCAATTGCATCGAGTTTCAAACTTTCCCTGCCGTCCTTGTCGGTTTGCAAAGCGACTTTCACGGTGCCTCCAGTTTTAAGTTTCCCGAACAACACTTCTTCTGCCAATGGCTTCTTGATGTGTTCCTGGATAACACGGCCAAGTGGACGCGCACCCATCTTGTCATCAAAGCCTTTCTTCGCCAGCCAGCCGATTGCTTCCTCAGTCAGTTCAAACGTCACATTGCGCTCAGCCAATTGTGCCTCAAGCTGCATGATGAACTTCTCGACTACTTTGTGAACCACCGGGGTAGGAAGAGAGCCGAACGGTACAATCGCATCTAGGCGGTTGCGGAACTCTGGCGCAAAGAGGCGATTGATCGCTTCTTCATCATCTCCGGTGCGTTTGGTTGATCCGAAACCAATTGCCGCACGCTGCATGTCAGCCGCACCCGCATTGGTGGTCATAATAATGATTGTGTTACGGAAATCGACCTGCTTGCCATTGTTGTCAGTCAGCTTGCCGTGATCCATCACCTGCAACAGGATGTTGAAGAGGTCAGGATGGGCTTTTTCGATTTCATCGAGCAACAGAACGGAATGCGGATGCTGATCCACACCGTCGGTTAGCAGACCACCCTGGTCAAAACCAACATAGCCGGGAGGCGCGCCAATCAGCCGTGAAACTGTATGGCGTTCCATATATTCAGACATGTCAAAGCGCAGCAATTCAACCCCGAGAGCACTTGCGAGCTGACGCGCGACCTCGGTTTTACCGACACCCGTCGGGCCTGAGAACAGATATGAACCAATAGGTTTGTCAGGTTCCCGCAGGCCTGCACGAGAAAGTTTGATGGCTGCAGAAAGGGCTTCAATCGCTGCGTCCTGGCCATAGACAACCCGTTTCAATTGGGTTTCCAGATTGGAAAGCACCACTGTATCATCTTTGGATACAGATTTGGGTGGAATCCGCGCCATTGTGGCAATGGTATCTTCGATTTCTTTCGTGCCAATCTGCTTTTTGCGCTTTTCGGCAGGAACCAGCATCTGGGACGCTCCGGTTTCATCCACAACGTCAATCGCCTTATCCGGCAATTTGCGATCATTAATGTAGCGCGCAGACAGTTCCACCGCAGCCTTGATCGCATCATTGGTGTATTTCACGGAATGGAAATCCTCAAAATACGGCTTGAGACCTTTCATGATCTCAATCGCATCTGGAATCGATGGTTCCTTGATGTCGATTTTCTGGAAACGTCGCACGAGCGCGCGATCCTTCTCGAAGAACTGACGGTACTCTTTGTACGTAGTCGAACCAATGCAGCGAATTGTGCCGGAGGAGAGGGCGGGCTTCAGGAGATTGGAAGCATCCATCGCACCACCAGACGTTGCTCCGGCACCGATCACGGTGTGGATCTCGTCGATAAACATGATCGCGCCATCGGTCTCTTCGATCTCTTTGACAACCTGCTTCAGGCGTTCTTCAAAATCGCCACGATAGCGCGTGCCCGCAAGGAGCGTGCCCATGTCGAGTGAATAAATCGTACTTTCCAACAGGACTTCCGGCACATCTTTTTCCACAATACGCTTCGCAAGGCCTTCTGCAATTGCGGTCTTGCCAACGCCGGGATCACCAACATAAAGCGGATTGTTCTTGGATCTGCGACAAAGAATTTGAATCGTACGATTGACTTCTTCCGTCCGACCAATGAGCGGGTCGATGCGGCCGTCTGCAGCTTTTGCATTCAGATTAATGCAATAGGTTGCAAGCGCTTCACCCTGTTTGGGTGCGTCTTCTTCCATGGCTTGTTGATCTTCATCCATACCGCGTACAGGGCGAACTTCCGAAGCTCCCGCACGTTTGGCAATGCCATGGGAGATATAA
>JASJDO010000170.1 GCA_030065115.1 Rhizobiaceae bacterium
CCTGATAGGGCTCAATGTAAGAAGGGTGGTTGTGGCTTTCCATTTTGAAAATGACAGCTTCACCACCACCAATATCCACGACACCTGCATTCTCACCCGGTCCACAAATAACACGCGGGCCGTCCGTGGGTAATGTCTTCAGCCACTTTTTTGAAGATTTATACGAGCAGTGCTCATTCCACATAGCTGACCAGATGCCCAATTCGGTGTAGCTGGGTTCTCTGCCCGTCAGTTCGAGAATTTTCTCATACTCATCGGGAGTGATGCCGTGGTCGGCAATCAGGTCTTTAGTAATCGGGTAATTGTTTTCAACGGTCATTGTTTTACCACTGTCCTTTTGTCGAGGAACACGACAAGGCTTCCAAATATCAAAAATAGAATTGTGATTGCCACCAATACTGGAGTAACACCACCAATGCCCTTTTCCGCAATGTTGAGAAAACCGTAAGGGTATTCGTCAATCAACGCACCACGCAGGAAAATCCAGACGAGATACAGTATTGGGATAATCGTCATTTGAGGCACGTGCACCCAATTCATATCAGCCTTCCGGCCATCCAAAAGCCACCAGACTGGAAAGAGAATAGGCACCACATAGTGCCGGAGGATGTTCGTCAGCGCCAATATTCCCTCAGGATTATGAGTTGCTGAAAGCAGCAGGTGATAGACGATCATCACAACCAGTATGCCGCCGATCGCCGTACCAACAACAACCGGCCTATTGAAAAACCTGAGTGTATTTTCAAACATGCTCGTGCGCGCGAGAAGGCATAGTGCGACCAAGGTATTCATCACATTGGTGAAGAAAGAGAAGAGGTGGCCGACCGATCCAATGATGCCGCGCCCGTCTGACAATTGCGCAGAAACATGAAGCGGATAACGGATTGCCAACGCAAGCCAAACCGCGGACAATACGACAAAGAAGATAACCCTTCCAATACTCAAGCTTTGCACTCCCCACTTCCGCGGCTCCACCGTTTCACATCATCGGTGATCCGTTTGCCATTGGATGTTTGAAGCAGGGGGCCAAAGGTTTGGATATTGGTGAAAGAGCCGCTTGTCGCATCACCTTTTTGTTCAGCCTGAACCACGAGGAGGGGAAGGCCATTGGGATCAGAGCGTTTGACCAACAGGAATCTTGGACGGCCAGAAAATGAATTCACTTCATTTGACATTCGGATGCCAGAGAAGTTTTTGTCGCCTGACTTGAACCAGCATTTTTGCGCTGTTCGGGCAATTGAAGCGACTGCTTGAACCGGCTTCTGTTTTGAGTTGATCGATAACGAGGCAGAGGGCGCGCCAGCGTTTTGACACGCTGCGAGCAGAGCCAGCGAACCGATTGCAGCTGCTGTTTGCCCCATTCGCATATTTATGCAGCCTCGCTTGCAACAATTTCCAGAGCGCTTTCAAAAATGCCGCGTCCCTGTTGTCCACCGTGGTCAGGCTCAATAAGGTTTTCCGGGTGGGGCATCATTCCCAGAACGTTACCAGCTTCATTGATAATGCCAGCGATGTCATTGATGGAACCGTTCGGATTTGTGCCATCTGCGTAGCGGAACGCTACCTGACCGTTGTCTTCAATCCGTTTGAGATCGTCTGCTTCAGCAAAGAAATTCCCGTCATGATGGGCAACGGGGCAGGGAATGATCTGTCCCTTTTCGTATTGGCCGGTAAATTGTGTTTCGGCATTGGTAACTTCAAGCTTTACCGTTTTGCAGACAAATCGAAGGCCTGCATTGCGCATCAAGGCGCCCGGCAAGAGCTGTGCTTCGGTGAGGATTTGAAATCCGTTGCACACTCCCATGACGCGGATACCTTTATCCGCTGCTTTGCGGATTTCGTCCATCACCGGCGAGCGGGCTGCAATCGCGCCAGAGCGCAAATAGTCGCCATAGGAAAAGCCGCCCGGTACAACGATGAGATCGCTATCGGGGATGTCTGTATCCGTATGCCAGACAAGGTTTGGCGCTGTTCCGCTGATTTTGGTTAGCGCTGAGATCATGTCGCGGTCGCGGTTTGAACCGGGGAAGAGGATAACGGATGACTTCATTTCACGATCACCTCGGTTTTGATAGTTTCAAAAAATTCACGCGATATTTTGTCTGCTTCAAGCTTTGACGAGGCCTTGGTGGTCATCTTTACCAGAGTTTTGTCATCACCAAGGATGAACGAAGAAATATAGAAATCCTCAAGAACTTTCTTTGTGGCGGTCAGTCCAGAAATGCCATTAAACTCGATGCCCTCAATCGTGTCGCATTGCAAAAGCTGGTCCAGTGAACGATTGCATTTCGCTTTTGCCTTTTTAGCGGCTTCCGGACCCAGGCCGCCGAACTCTTCACGGCTTCCAAGTCGAACATTTAACAAGACCTGTGTCTTGCAATCAGTGCATTTCAGTTGAAGTTCATCCGCAGCCTGGTCACTGACCATCCACATTCGATCTGCGAAATTCCCGACCTGAAGCGAGGTGAGATCAGTGAGCAACGTATTCGCATTCGCCGATGTGGCAAGTCCGGCAGAAATCATCAGCACTGCCAGTGATTTGCTTACGCCGGGAAGATACCTCATCCGACGATCTCCACTGCGTAGTCTTCGATCACCGTATTGGCGAGAAGTTTTTCACACATATCCGCCAATTGGGCTTCGGCTTCTTTTTTGCTGCCGGAGAGTTCCACATCAAAAACCTTGCCCTGGCGTACGCTTTCAACCCCCTCAAAGCCGAGAGAGTACAAGCCGCCCTCGATTGCCTTGCCCTGTGGGTCCAAAACGCCGTTTTTAAGGGTGACAGTCACACGAGCCTTTGTCACGACTAATCCTTTTTGTCATCATTGTTGGAAACGAGAACGGGTCCCGTTCCGCGCTGCGGTTCATTTTTCTGCACAAGGCCAAGACGGTCGGCAACCTCCTGATAGGCCTCAACCAATCCACCCAGTCCTTTGCGGAAACGGTCTTTGTCCATCTTTTCCTGAGTATTCAAATCCCAAAGGCGGCAAGAGTCAGGTGAAATCTCGTCTGCAACGACCACCCGCATCACATCGTTTTCCCAAAGGCGGCCCATTTCAATCTTGAAGTCAACCAGTTGAATGCCAATGCCTGCGAAAAGGCCGGACAGGAAGTCGTTCACCCGTATGGCAAGCGCCATGATGTCATCAATTTCTTGCGGGGAGGCCCATCCAAACGCTGTGATGTGTTCTTCAGCAACCAGCGGATCGCCCAATTCGTCTTTTTTGTAGCAAAATTCAATGATGGAGCGGGGCAGAACTTCGCCTTCAGGAATTCCCAAACGCTCGCTCAACGTGCCGGCGGCAATGTTGCGGACAATGACTTCAATTGGAATGATTTCCACTTCCTTGATCAATTGCTCGCGCATGTTGACGCGTTTGATGAAGTGGTTGGGAATACCTATCCGAGTCATCTGTTTGAAGATGTGTTCTGAGATTCGGTTGTTAAGCACACCTTTGCCGTCGATGATTTCGTGCTTCTTTTTATTGAACGCTGTTGCGTCATCCTTAAAAAACTGAATGAGGGTTCCCGGTTCAGGGCCTTCATAAAGGATTTTGGCCTTGCCTTCATAAATTCGGCGGCGTCTTGTCATGAATTTGTATCCTGGCGTTAGCGGGTTTCAAGCGACGGACAGAGCGCCCGATTCGGCCTGTTTTGCCTATAGCATCGTCATAGGGCATAGCTGACATAACCTCAAGAACCGGAATGCATCTGCGCACAACCAAGTTTGTGGTTTCAACACTTCAAATTGTGCGAATCCGTCTCTATATGTGTCTCAGATAATTCTTCAGGAGAAAGACATGAGTGGTATCGACGATCGCGGTGATGCATTTGAAAAGAAGTTTGCACATGATGCAGAGCTTCAGTTCAAGGCACAGGCTCGGCGCAACAAGCTGCTTGGCGAATGGGCTGCTGAAAAACTTGGTAAAACCGGTGATCAAATCGCTGAATATGCCAAGGAAGTTGTCCGCTCAGATTTTGATGAACCGGGTGATGAAGATGTTTATCGCAAAATCAGCGAGGACTTTAACAATGCGGGTGTTGACCAGTCTGAGCATCAGATCCGCCGTACCATGGAAGAACTAATGGCGAGTGCCATCGATCAAATCAAAAACGAAGCATGATTGATCGGCTGGTAAATGGACTGGCAGGCGAAAAGCCGTTTTTCGCTTGCTGGAGCGGATTTCGTGATCCGCAACTTGTGCGTTCACTCGCAGCGCAGGATTTTGATGTTGTGGTGTTTGATGCCCAACACGGTTTCCACGATGAGACGAGCATTTTGAACGCGCTTCCGGGTGTTCTGGCTGCGGGGAAATCCCCTATGGTCCGGTTACCGTTAGATCGTTGGGATATGGCGCAAAAAGTACTCGATTTTGGCGTTTTGGGTGTCATCGCACCGATGATCAACACCAAGAAGGATGCAGAGACGTTTGCAGCTTCTGCCAAGTATCCGAAACTCGGTGCACGCTCGTTTGCACCGCGTTATGCTGCGTCTCTTTATGATCTGCCTGTTGATGATTATGTGGTGAAGGCCAACACATCGACCGTGGCGCTGGCACAGGTGGAAACACGTGAATCATACGAAAATCTCGATGATATTCTCGCGGTCGACGGCATAGATGGCATTTTGATGGGGCCGTCAGATTTTTCCATCTTCATGACCGGAAATCAGATCCCCGACGCCTATGGTCCTGATACGATTGAGGCGGTTGAAGATATTGCAAAGCGCACCCGCGCGGCGGGCAAGATTGCTGCAGCATTCTGTCTTTCAGCGGAGCATGCAAATCAGCTCGCTGGATTTGGGTATCAACTGATCTCCATCACCATGGATGCCTCGATCATTGGAGCAGGGGCCGCAAAGGCTTTTGACGGGATAGAGCGCTAGGGCGCGCTTATCCTTTTTTACAGTTTGATCTGGTTCAGAAATCTTGAAAAGACCATCAAACCTTCCGGCCATGGGCCGTGACCGGACTCATGGTTTATGTGCCCGCTTTCACCGGCATCCATGAACATGGAGCCCCATGCAGCCGCCATGTCTTCCGCTTTTTCATACTCACAGAAATGGTCGTTGCGACTGGCAATGGTAACTGATGGGAACGGCAGGGGATCGCGGGATGCGGGGCCAAATGTCATGAGATGTCTTGGGCGTATCTCCGGATTTTCAACATCTGGAGGTGCCACCAACATGGCGCCCTTAACGTCGGCCTTTAATTCTTTTGCGGCTTGCACGATAACCTGTGCGCCAATTGAATGCCCGACCAGAAAAACTGGCTTGGTCGTTTTTTCAGCTTCCGAAAGCAGGTTTGCCTTCCAGTCTTCAAAAACAGGTTTGTGCCAATCGCCCATCTCTACAAACCGTGCAGTTGAGATATTGCGCTCCCAACGGGATTGCCAGTGATCTTCATTCGCGCCCTTGTAGCCGGGCACAATCAATATTTCTGCTTCAGATGTTTTCATGAGGCCTACATAAGAGGACAGACTGGACTTCGCAAGGCGTGAGGAAGGCCGTAGCGAATGTTCATCCGCTTATTCATTGGCGGCCATTTGGATGAACTGATTTTTCACAACCAAGACTGCGGATAGGTCGCCATCATATGGCGGCAATGCTCATATTTTGAGACTTTCTGCAGAAAAACCCTCACAGGCCATCTGATACTGAAAATCCTGAATGGTTTTTCCTTTTTCTGGAGAAAAGGACCTTCCAGACTCCAGAATTCGAGCGACACGGTCGATGCGAAATAGTCGGAAATCGTTTCGCAATTCACACCACGCGAGGACTGTCCATACTTTACCCCAATACCACAAGCTCAATGGACGAATGCTCCGATTGCTCTGTTTTTCGTTGGCATCACTGTATGTGATATCGAGAACATTGCTGTTGCTGATTGCGGCTTCAAATTTGTCTATCAGATTTCGATCGCGTTCTGTCATCTGATAACCGGGAGCGTGGATTTCGATCCGGTTTATGCGATCACGGTCGCTTTCAGGAATCACGGATTCGATTTTTACAAGTGCTTCTTGGGCCGCTTCGGTCATTGCGTGCCCACCCCAGGCCTTGATGAAGCGGGCTCCAGCAACCAGCGAAACCAGTTCTTCGTGGGTAAACATCAATGGCGGAAGGTCAAAACCGCTGCGCAAAATGTAGCCGACACCGCGCTCTCCATCGATTGGTACACCATTGGCCTGCAGGTCTGCGATGTCACGATAGATTGTCCGTTCAGAAACTTCGAGACGTTCAGACAATTGCATGGCCGTAACAAGCCGTCCGCCACGCAGATATTGAACAATCTGAAACAGGCGGTCGGCTCTACGCATCTGGGGTCCTCAACTTCCAAACA
>JASJDO010000171.1 GCA_030065115.1 Rhizobiaceae bacterium
ACACGGGTACGTTGACCTTCAGTCACACGCACAAGAACGCGGACAGTGTCACCTGGCTCAAAAGCAGGCAATTCACGGGTTTCGGCAATACGGGATGCTTCTTCAGCTTCGAGCTGTTCAATAATATTCATGGTTTCCACTTTCGGGTTCGAGACCAAGCCAGGGACATTCCTTTATGCCTTTGCGAGATCGTTTGTTCTTTTTCAAAAGCCAGAGCGACATCGAATTAGTCAGTTGATTACGGCAACCCGTAGTGACCAAGTCGACCAAACCGAAGTTCATGTCGATACACAATTTTCCGCGATTTTCGGAAATTTGGTGGTTCTATAAGGGAAATACAGAAGTTTGTCGAGTAGAAAAGCCAACCAAGTGATTGCGGTCAGGTCATCTCTCCAACCGTTTCTTTATCCGACTCAACCCAACCGGCGTCACGCCAAGGTATCGGGCAATCTCGTTCTGCGTGATTTTACTTGCAAATTCTGGATTTTCTTCGGTCATGCGCGCATAGCGTTGTTCGGCACTTAGACACAGAAACTCGAATTCGCGAATTTCTTTCTTCAGTGAAAATCCGAGTAAGAATTCAACCATTTCAAAGGCAATTTCAGGATCGGTCTTGCTTGCTTCATAAAGTTTTGAAAACTCGATTTTCAGCAATTTGCAATCTTCCATGCATAAAAGGCTGAAACTGCATTTCTCACCAGCGTAACAAGCACGCAGACTGCCGATCCTGCCGCCTGCCTCAATGAAGGATTTGATATTCTCCTTGCCATCCTCAGAGAGATAATAGGCTTTGAGAAAACCACTGGTGACGAAGTAGATGAACTTGTCCTCATCGCCTTGGCGAAACACATGATCGCCCTTTTCCAGAGCAAGCTCCACTCCGTTTGTCCGGATCAATTCCAAAATTTTCACGGGTTTTAACCTAGGTTAATTCCAAACTCCTTTGAAAATTGTAGGCATGAATAAATTTCAGTCAACGCAAGACATGGAGACAAGGTTGGAACTCAAACGGAAACACATCGTTATCACGGGCGGCACATCGGGCATTGGCCTTGAAATGGTGAACCACCTTGTTGGGGAAAACGATGTGAGCGTTTTAGCGCGAGCTTCTGACAAACTGGAACGCGCAAAGCGCAAACTCGGGACGATCAATTTTATCGAAACTGACCTGTCGGACCTCCAATCCGTAGAACAGGCCGCAGATCAATTCGTCCAGCAGGGCAAAAACATTGATGTTCTCATCAACAATGCCGCGCAGCAATCTACACCAACATTTCTGGATCAAGCCTTTCGCTATGAAATGATCAAACGTGAGATCGATGTCAATTTCACTTCCATCTGCTGCTTGATCCATTTGCTGCTGCCACTGATCTTGAAGGATAGTCCAAGCGTCATTTTGAACATCAATTCGGGATTGGCGATCAGCCCCAAACGCACATCCGCAATCTATTGTGCGACCAAAGGGGCACTCAACACATTCTCACAGTCCCTGCGATATCAGCTGGAAGAAACCAACATCAGCGTAAAACAGGCATTTTTGCCGCTTGTCGATACAGACATGACCGCTGGTCGGGGCAAGGGAAAACTTAGTCCGCAAGAGGCAGCGAAAGAAATACTGCGAGGCCTGCAGCACGCGAGCGGCGACTTTGACATTGGAAAGGTCAAGCTCCTGCGCATTATCCATCGCTTTGCTCCCGGCATAGCAGCCAAAATCATGAAAGCTTCTTAGGATACCTATCGATGAAATCTCTTCTCAAAGTCATGTTCGTGCTTGCCGCAATCTTCGCTTCCACCTTCATTCTGGGACGGGTGCTTGGAATTCTGACCATCGAAAATGTCAGAATGTGGTTTGAACAGGCACAACTGATTGATCCGATCTGGGTAGCACTGATTGCCATTGCCCTGTTGTTTGCCGATCTCTTCGTCGCCGTGCCGACACTAACAATTATTCTTTTATCCGGCTTTTTTCTTGGGTTCCCGCTTGGCTTTAGTGTCGCTCTTGTTGGCGTGTCTGCAGCAGCTTTCTCTGGATACGTGATCAGTCGACGATGGGGCGAGGCAGGGATTAGGTTTCTTGTAAGAGATCAAACCGAGCGGGATGACCTCAAATCCGCTTTCCAGACGAGCGGCCCGGTAATGATCATGCTTTCCCGCGCAGCGCCGATTGTACCAGAAGTCACCGCCTGTATGGCAGGGGCTACCAGAATACCGTTCCTCAAATATCTGCTTTGGTTTTCAATCGGAACTTTGCCCTATGTTGGCATCGCCGCCTAAGCGGGTTCCATCAGTTCGCTGGAAAATCCAAAACCTGCCATCTACGCGGCGCTATCGCTATATGCTGTGCTTTGGATTGGATGGTACATTTTCAAGAGGCGGCGGCAGCGATGAAGATCTGCCGCGGATAACAGCTTCAAACAATCCGGACATTCTGAATAGGAATGCCATTCACCTGTTTGTTAATCAGATGTTCTAATTTGTCTGCGATGTGTTCGAAACTGAAATACGTTGGAGGCCTTTTTATGACATCAGATTTAATCGCGCAACGAACAGAAATAGCACAAGCAAAAATCAACAATTCATATGGTAAAGAGGAAGCTGAATTCAGCGTAACATTGTTTGTTGATCACCATTTGGAAGAGCTTAGCTCTGATGATTGGAATGCTGCAACAGGAAAGCCCAACCCCACACCAGAACAAATCCTCAAGTCATTGGTTCTAGCTAGTTGCTGGAGTTCCGATGACAGCCAGAATATCGATATGTTTGATTTCTCGCTGCCAGGAGACATTACGGATTACTTAATTTCCATTCAGTTTAATCAAGCGAATGAAATAATAGCTATGGATATGGAAAGCTAATGCGAGTGCGATACATGCATCTCATGGTTACCGCCACTTGATCGAGCAGCCCATGCTCGAACTCTGTTCGCGAGGGCCTTCTCCCGTTTCGCCAATAAACCGCATGGCATTGACCAGTTCTTTTGTGCGTCCCGCCGGATCCCCCATGCGCGCATCATCCAACCGGCCTCGATATTGAAGTTCACCTTTGGTGTTCAGCCCAAAGAAATCGGGCGTACACACCGCATCATAGGCTTTGCCAACTTCCTGTGTTTCATCCACCAGATAGGGGAATCTGAAACCATAATGCGCCGCAAACCGCTTCATGTTTTCCGGGCTATCATCCGGCACATATGTGTAGTCATTCGACATGACCGCCAGCACGTTAATGCCTTCCGCCATCAATTCTTCCGCATCTCTCGAAAACCGTTCAGCGACCGCCACAACATAGGGGCAATGATTACAAATGAACGCGATGAGCAGACCATTCTCGCCCATGTGTTCTGACATGGTGAAAGTTTTGCCATCAGGATCGGAAAGCGTGAAATCAGGCGCTTTCCAGTCAAAATTGCATAGGGGAGTATCAAGCAGCATTTTTCTTCCTCATTTTACGTTCCGCAAAACGTCTGGAAATTCGGGTTCCCATCAGATGCCGGCTTGGCAAAAGCTTCCATGCCTTCCACCTGATCGTATGGGTTCTGAAGGAGATCAAACAAGGCTTCAAACGGTATCATGTCACCATTTTCAGCAGCCGAAAGTGCCTCTTCAACCTTATGGTTGCGCGGAATATAAAGCGGATTGACGGCATCCATTCTGCTCGCACGCTCGGTGGCTGAAACATCGCTCTCCAGGGCGATCCGCTCACGCCACTTGGCTAGCCATGGATCAAGCAGCGCCGTACCCTGATAGAGTTCTCGAAGAGGTTTCTCGTACCCCCTCAACGCTTCAGAGAGTGATCGAAATGCCAGCGTGAAATCCACCTGCTGCCCCTGCATGGTTTCAAGAAAACCCCTTGCTAATTCCAAATCGCCTTCCTGACTCGAGTGCAGACCCAGCTTCTTTCTCATCAACCCGAGCCATGCCGTTTCGTAGTTTTCAGAAAACCCCTCGATAAATTCCGTCGCTCTCTTGATCGCTTCCTCCCGGTTCTCATCGATCAATGGCACCAGGCACTCTGCAAGACGGGCAAGGTTCCATTGCGCCAGAACCGGTTGATTGCCATAGGCATATCGCCCATGTTCATCAATCGAACTGAACACGGTTTTCGGATCGTAAGTGTCCATGAATGCGCAAGGCCCATAGTCGATCGTCTCACCGGAAAGCGTCATATTGTCAGTGTTCATGACACCGTGGATAAAGCCGATACTCATCCATTTCGCAACAAGTTCTGCTTGCCGTCTACACATGGCCTGCAGAAGGGAGGTGTATTTGCTCTCATGCGTTTCCAGCGCCGGGTAATGCCGCCAGATCACATAGTCAGCAAGTTGGCATACTTTATCCATCTCACCTCGGCTTGCAAAAAACTGAAACGTCCCTACCCGCACATGACTGGATGCAACCCGGGTCAGTACCGCACCAGGAAGTGGACGCTCACGAAACACATATTCGCCTGTAGTCACAGCTGCGAGCGCTCTTGTCGTCGGCACGCGGAGCGCATGCATGGCTTCAGCCATTAAATATTCACGCAAGACTGGACCGATAGCAGCCTTACCATCGCCACCTCTTGAAAAGGGTGTGCGACCTGAACCCTTGAGTTGAATATCAAAACGCTCGTCACGTGGAGAAACGATTTCGCCAATCAGGAGCGCACGACCATCACCCAATTGCGGAGAGAACCCTCCAAACTGATGTCCCGCATAAACTTGCGCCAGTGTATGGGCACCATCCGGGACCAGATTGCCCGAAAAGAGCTCCGCAAGTGTTTTCTCATCAAGATTGTTCAGATCAAGGCCAAGCTCGCCCGCCAATGCAGAATTGAATTTCAACAATCCTGGATCCTGAGCGTTATCAGCTTTCCAGTCCACATAAAACCCTTCGAGATTTTCTGCATAGGAATTGTCGAAATTGAAATTATGCAAAGACATCTGCACTCACAAAAACTGCCTCATACACATGTGGGTTCCATTGTCCGAAATCTCAAACAGAAAAAGTGAACTTAGGCCCTTTTGGATGGCGCTCTGACCAACTTTCCCTGAAATTGCCGCATGTCAAGCTATCAATTACCCGTTCCCAAAACCGGATTGCATTCTTGTTTTCTTCCATAACCGCAATCTCCCATAGGCCCGGATGGTTTTGAAGAACTTCCGTTGCAGCTTTTCTTCCCAGACCATTGCGTCTTGCATCTTGTACAACACAAAATTCTGCAATCTGGTTAGATGCTCCCAAACAAACCAACGCAAAGCCAACTATGTCATCATCCTGTCGGATAAAATAAGGGATGCGGCTCTTCTCCTCCCAATACAAATCGAAATATGGATAAGGCCCCAGTTCGCGAATTCGGTCCTCGCTTAATCCCTGAATTGAGAACATCTCTTCAAAATATGCGTTCATCAAGAGCCTAAGCTTGGATTTGTCGCTATCCTGAGCTTTAACAAGCCTAACCATCTCAGAAGCATCAATTCCACTCAAAGAATATCACCAGATTGTTGTATGGATCGCGGATCACAAATTCAGTCGCGCCCCAAGGTTTTTTCTCCGGCGGATCAAGCGGATGAATTTTTCCTGCCTTTTCATATCGTGCAAACAATGCCTGGATATCATTGACCATAATCCGACAAGAATGCGTGCCTGCAATGAAGGTCTCCGCACCACTTATAACTGGAGTCTCACGCTGGTCTCCAATCCAGCTTTCATCATTTGCAAGCCAAAGATGCAGCTCTACCTGGTCGAGATGCAAGACGGCGTAACCGCCGGGGTCGGAAAAGACGCATTTAAAACCGATGATTTCTTCGTAGAAACTTATACCAGCATTAAGGTCGGACACTGGAATCGCCGGCATGATCTGCTTTGCGGAACCGGGCAACTCGGACAAAAGATCCGGCCTGCGTTCAGCAGTCAGTTTTTCCGCTTGCTCCCGTTGCCATTCTGCAATCTTGCCATGGTTTCCGCTGGTCAAAACCTCTGGGATCTCCCGCCCCTCCCATTCCTGCGGTCGCGTATAATGTGGGTGTTCAAGCAGGCCATTTTCAAAACTCTCATGCCTACCGCTTGTGTCATTGCCCATCACACCGGGCAGCAGTCTGACGATTGCATCGAGCAATATTGTTGCGGCAGGCTCACCGCCCGAGAGAATGTAATCTCCGATGGAAACTTCTTCGAGGTCTCGCCCGTCAATCACCCGCTGATCCACACCTTCGAACCGGCCACATACAATCACCACACCCTCGCCCTGCGCCAACTGACGAACGCGCTCTTGAGTCAGGGGCTTGCCACGCGGGGACATCAACAATCTTGGACGAGTATCCCTGCCGACATGATCAATTGCTTTTCCCAGC
>JASJDO010000172.1 GCA_030065115.1 Rhizobiaceae bacterium
TGTCTTTGAGAACAAGCCGTTTGTAGATGCCACCAGATGCATCACGAAGAACAATTTCTTCTCGGTCGTCGCCTTCCGCAAAGTCACCCGCAGAGTAAAGGTCGATACCGGCTCTGCTACTGCTACGAAGTTGAAGGTAACCGGTATCGACCTTTACTCTGCGGGTGACTTTGCGGAAGGCGACGACCGAGAAGAAATTGTTCTTCGTGATGCATCTGGTGGCATCTACAAACGGCTTGTTCTCAAAGACAACAAAATCATTGGTGCGGTCCTCTATGGTGATACCGCGGATGGTCCGTGGTTCTTCGATCTCCTTAAAAAGGAAACCGATATTTCGGAAATGCGCGATACACTTGTCTTTGGTCAAGCGTATCAGGGAGGAGAGCCGCTGGACCCGTTGGCAGCCGTTGCAGCCTTGCCGGATGATGCAGAAATCTGCGGCTGTAACGGCGTTTGCAAATCAAAGATCACCGGCAAGATTTCTGAACTTGGTCTGACCACGCTTGATGATGTTAGAGCGCATACAAAAGCATCGGCTTCGTGCGGCACGTGTACAGGTCTGGTCGAGCAACTTATGACGTTGACCCTGGGCGACGCGTATAATCCGAATGCCGTGACGCCGATGTGTGGTTGCACAAGCCTCGGGCATTCAGATGTTCGCAGGCTGATCAAGGCAAAAGAGCTCAAAACAATTCCGACGGTCATGCAAGAATTGGAGTGGACCACTTCGACAGGCTGCGCCAAGTGCCGTCCGGCGCTCAATTATTACCTCGTTTGCGATTGGCCGGATGAATATGCGGATGATTACCAATCACGTTTCATCAACGAGCGGGTTCACGCCAACATCCAGAAAGATGGCACCTATTCGGTGGTTCCCCGCATGTGGGGCGGTATGACATCGTCATCAGAATTACGAGCGATCGCTGATGTTGTGGACAAGTTTGATATTCCTGCAGTGAAAGTCACTGGCGGTCAACGCATCGACATGCTTGGCGTTAAAAAGGAAGACCTTCCTGCGGTGTGGGCGGACTTGGGTGAAGCCGGATTTGTGTCTGGTCAAGCCTATGCGAAGGGTCTTCGTACCGTAAAAACCTGCGTCGGTACAAACTGGTGCCGTTTTGGAACTCAGGATTCTACAGGTCTGGGTATCAAACTTGAAAAGTTCATGTGGGGTTCGTGGACACCAGCAAAACTCAAAATGGCGGTATCGGGATGCCCTCGAAATTGCGCTGAAGCAACCTGCAAAGACATCGGCATCATATGCGTTGATAGTGGATTTGAAATTCATTTTGCAGGTGCCGCAGGGCTCGACATCAAGGGTACGGAAATCCTCGGCAGTGTTACCACCGAAGATGAAGTTATGGAGCACGTGGTCGCCTTGGCACAAATGTATCGTGAACAAGGTCACTATCTTGAACGGATTTACAAATGGGCAAAACGGATAGGTTTGGAGGAAATTCGCTCACAGATTATGGAAGATGAGGAAAAACGCAAAGCCTACTATGAGCGTTTCGTCTTCAGCCAAAAATTTGCGCAGGTTGATCCCTGGAGCGAACGGGTATCCGGCAAGGATAAACATGAGTTCAATCCTATGGCGACCCTAAACCTGGAGGCAGCAGAATGAATGCGCTACAAACGGCTTGGGTTGAGATCGGCACTCTGGATGATATCCCGAGACAGGGTTCGAGATGTATTTCTGTGGGCGAAATGACCGTAGCTATATTCCGGACTATGGATGATCAGGTCTTCGCACTTGAAGATAAATGTCCCCACAAAAACGGACCATTGAGTCAAGGCATCGTCCATGATGGTTGCGTAACATGTCCTTTGCATAATTGGGTTATTTCGCTGGAAACCGGTGAAGCGCAAGGCGCAGATGAGGGGCAAACAAAGTCGTTCCCGGTGAAGCTCCAGGATAACAAAATCCTGTTTGACCTCGGATCTGCTCGGTGAGTAACGCAAACCAGAGGACCGTAAAGACGACTTGCCCATATTGTGGGGTAGGGTGCGGAGTTCTTGCGACACCGAAACCGGATGGATCATTGGACATCAAAGGCGACCCGGACCACCCGGCTAATTTTGGTCGCCTGTGTTCAAAAGGTTCAGCGCTCGGAGAAACAGTTGGGCTAGAGGGCAGGCTGCTCCATCCCGAAGTCAACGGTGAACAAACAGGCTGGGATCAGGCACTTGATTTGGTTGCAACGACGTTTTCGGAAACGATCCGCGATCATGGCCCGGATTCGGTTGCATTTTATGTCTCCGGTCAGATTTTGACGGAAGACTATTACGTCGCCAACAAACTGATGAAAGGGTTCATCGGCTCGGCAAACATCGATACCAATTCACGGCTCTGCATGGCGTCATCTGTGGCGGGCCACCGAAAGGCGTTTGGTACAGATACAGTGCCGGGAACTTATGAGGATCTTGAACTGGCTGATGTGATTGTTCTTGTGGGCTCCAATCTCGCCTGGTGTCATCCGGTTCTTTATCAACGCATTGAAGCTGCCAAGCAGGCACGTCCTGAGATGAAGGTTGTACTGATTGATCCAAGAAGAACCATGACTGCCAATCTTGCAGACCTGCATCTGACCATCGCACCAGATGGAGATGCGGCACTATTTACAGGATTGCTGGCACATCTGGCAGAAAATGGCAAAATTGACTCCGACTATATTCGCCGTCACACAACCGGCTTTGACGATTGTCTCACAAGAGCCAAAGCACTAGCCGGCCCGGAAGTCTTGAAACAAACAGGCCTTTCAGCCTCCGAAATTGGTAAGTTCTATTCACTCTTCGCAAATACTGAAAAAGTTGTCACGGTTTATAGTCAGGGCGTCAATCAATCGGTTTCTGGTACAGATAAGGTAAGCACAATTCTCAATTGTCATCTTGCCACAGCACGGATTGGTAAGCCGGGAATGGGGCCATTCTCGGTAACAGGCCAACCCAATGCCATGGGGGGGCGTGAAGTCGGCGGCCTCGCCAATATGCTTGCCTGTCACATGGATATCGAAAATCCTGAACACCGAGATTTGGTGCAAGAGTTCTGGCAGTCACCAAACATGCCAGATAAGCCGGGCCTGAAAGCAGTGGATATGTACAAGGCAGTTGCGGATGGTCGTATCAAGGCGATCTGGATCATGTCGACCAATCCGGTCGATAGCTTGCCGGAAGCTGACACTGTGGCGGCAGCACTTGATGCGTGCCCTTTCGTGGTTGTCTCAGACATTGTAACTGATACCGACACAATGCAATATGCCCATGTTAAATTGCCAGCTGCTGCTTGGGGAGAAAAGTCGGGTACTGTCACGAACTCAGAACGACGGATCTCGCGCCAGCGTCAGTTTTCTCTTTGGCCCGGAGAAGCGCGGCCGGACTGGTGGCAGCTTGTAGAAGTCGGCAAACGAATGGGTTTCAAGGACGCGTTTGACTACTCGAGGCCCTCTCAAATATTTGACGAGTATGCCAAGTTATCCGGCCTTGAGAACGATGATACGCGCGACTTTAATATCGATGGCATGTCGGGTCTGTCGGAAGAAGAATATGATGCGCTTGCCCCTGTACAGTGGCCCCAAGTCTCAAGCGATGCATTGTCCGATACGCGTTTCTTTGCGAACGGTAAGTTCTTTACACCGGATCGGAAAGCACGATTTATCTGCGTCACACCAAAAGTGGAGGCAATAACTGACGATGCTCATTCCTTTGTTTTGAACACCGGTCGCATTCGCGATCATTGGCACACCATGACCCGGACTGCGCTGTCGGAGCGGTTGTCATCGCATTTGGCAGAGCCGTTTTGTGAAATTCATCCCGTAGATGCGAAGGAGTTGGGAGTTTCTCCAGCTACGCTTGTTGAACTGAGCAATAGTCTTGGAACTGCTCAGTTGCGTGCTCTTGTCACGGACCGGGTTCCACAAGGTTCATTATTTGCGCCCATGCATTGGACCAATCAGTTTGCTTCTAACGCAAGGGTAGACAAGCTGGTCCCCGCGATAACGGACCCTTTCTCAGGTCAACCAGCATCGAAAAACGTGGCTGTTGCAATCCGACCATTCCAGGTTGCAGCTTTCGCATTTCTGGTTTCTCGCGAAAAACCAGATTTGTCGAATGGTGGTGTCACCTATTGGGCGACAGCCAAATGCACCAATGGTTGGCGAACAGAGCTAGCATTTTCATCGATGCGTGATGCGTTGATGTTCGCGGAAAAACTTGAGGATGGGTTGGGCGGTTCCAACTTCCTTGACTTCAACGATCCAATATCTGGTGAACACCGGATTGCTGGCTTTAATGGCACTCGCCTAAGTTTTGCCTGTTACCTCTCTTCAGAACCTGTTTTTCTCTCTCGGGAATGGTTGATTGAACAGCTCTCAGCAGACTTTGCCTCACCTGTTTCCCGTCAATCGGTTCTCGCAGGTCGAGCTGATGCGGGCCGCCCCGACAAGGGGCCAATTATCTGTTCATGCATGAGTGTGGGGGCCAACGAAATTCTCTCATCTATTCATGCTGGCGCCGCATCGGCTCAGCGAGTCGGTGAAATAACCACAGCGGGAACAAATTGTGGCTCATGCCGCGCTGAAATTAGTGGAATGATCGATGAACACCTTCACGAAACCAGAATTGCTGCGGAATAAGTCGCGGAAGCGCCTACCAAAGGCGATCGACGATCTGGCGGTATTGCCGGTCTTCTACAAACTCGAAGGAAAGCGCGTTGTGCTGGTCGGAGGGTCCGATGCAGCCGCATGGAAAGGTGATTTGCTCGCAGCAAGCGGAGCAAAAGTCGAAGTATATGCGGAAGAATTATCGCCAGAGTTCGAAACGCTTTTGGTTGGCCCTCGAGGCAAGCAATTTGTAGTTCATAACCGACCATGGGCGAACGACGTTTTTGAAAATGCATCAATTGCAATCGCGGATGCTGAATCCGACGGTGAAGCGCAGGCCTTCTATTGTGCTGCAAAGGCTGCCGGTGTTCCGGTTAATGTAATCGACAAACCAGCCTTCTGCGAATTTCAATTCGGTTCTATTGTGAATCGGTCACCTGCCATCGTATCGATCTCAACCAATGGTGCTGCTCCTATTTTGGGGCAGGCTATTCGTCAACGGGTGGAAACGCTTCTGCCAAGATCACTCAAGGACTGGGCGCTGTACGCACAAGAAGTGCGGACCAAAGTCACCAAAGCCTTGAAACCAGGCGCTGAACGCAGAGATTTTTGGGAACGGTTTTCGGTCGCAGCTTTCACCACTCCTTTCAATGGCGATGAAAGTAAGGCTTATATCGAAAAGACCGTTCTGCCGGATGCGGAATACAAAAGCGGTAAAGTAACGTTGGTTGGCGCCGGCCCAGGCGATGCAGGGCTCTTAACCCTGAAAGCAGTAAGGGCGTTACAGGCAGCTGATGTTATCCTGTTTGATGATCTGGTGTCAGATGAAGTGCTGGAATTGGCCCGCCGTGAAGCCAGGAAAATGCTGGTGGGTAAACGTGGAGGGCGCACCTCCTGCAAGCAGGAAGACATCAATAGCGTGATGGTTAGATTTGCAAAGGCAGGTCGAAATGTGGTTCGACTAAAATCCGGCGATCCCGTAATTTTTGGTCGGGCAGGGGAAGAGATTGCCGTGCTCGAAGCGAACAATATTCCAGTCTCGATTATTCCAGGTATCACGTCAGCTTCTGCCATGGCGGCGCAACTTGGGGTTTCGCTTACTCATCGCGATCATGCTCAAAGCGTGCGATTTGTGACCGGACATTCACGAAAAGGCAAACTGCCAACGCATATTGATTGGCGTGCCATTGCTGATCCGACCGCTAGTACGATTTTTTTCATGGGTGGAAGGACAGCTGCAGAAATTCGTTCTACTTTGTTAAATCACGGGATGGACGGAGCTACCCCAGTTGCAATTCTTTCTTCGATAACCCGTGAGGAAGAAAAACGTTGGATCGGCAACCTCAATACACTTGAGCAGGGTATTAACGAGGTTGGGTTTAACAATCCCGTACTAATAGGAATCGGAAACGTGTTCGAGAACGCTGGTGTAAAACATTCCGAAGACGCACAAAGCTCGCTAGCAGAGTGAGGGCCACAAATAATTGAATGCCATGTCCAACTTCGCTTTAGACAAGCTGGCTGATTTTTCTCAATCGTTCGAGGCTAAATGACAGTTACTGACTTATCGATCAATGCAAGCGTGAATTCCGATCGAAACAAAAACCTCCGCCAATTTGGCGGAGGTCAAGTGATTTGGAAAAGACAGTCTTATTTGGGGCGAACGGCGTCAGCCGTACCCTGAAAAAGACTGTCTTTTCCAAATCACTTGACCTCCGCCAAATTGG
>JASJDO010000173.1 GCA_030065115.1 Rhizobiaceae bacterium
TGCACTCTTGTTTGCAATGCACGGTGCTACCATCCTTGCAGTGACCAGATATGGTGGTGAACGCGAGATCGAGCAGATTACGACACGCGGCACGGCCTCCGAAAGGGCAGCGCTGTTTTGGCGTTAAAGCCCATGGTCCAACGCCAAAACAGCGCTGCCCTTTCGGAGGCCGTGCCGCGTGTCGTAATCTGCTCGATCTCGCGTTCACCACCATATCTGGTCACTGCAAGGATGGTAGCACCGTGCATTGCAAACAAGAGTGCAGACCCATAAAGGAAAGCAATCGAGAGCGCATGGAAAGGATTGTAGAACAGATTCCCGTAGATCAGGGAGAAATTGTTGGTCCAATCCAGATGCGAGAATATTCCATAAGGCACAGCATGAGACCAGCTTCCCATAAGGAGCGGGCGAATAAAACCAAGTACCAAGAATAGAAAGATTGCCGACGCGAATGCAATTGGAATGTGCATCCCAAGTCCGAGGGATTTTGCACGACGATAAGTTCGCAACCACCAAGTCAGAACGCTGACGGTCAAGAAGAAGCCGGCGATCATGAACCACCCACCTTCCTGAAGCGGCGGCAAAATTTGCAAACCATATTTCTCCGGTGGCGGATCCAATGACAACCAGAATAGTTGTCGAACAAACTGTACCGGATCGTAATCCACCTGCGCCCAGAAATTCAAACCAATGATGTTGAAACCAATGAGGAACGTAACAAGCGAAATCAGCCCAAGAGTTCCGAGATAAATTGGTCCGATCTGCGCATTGCCAATCTTGCCAATCCAATAGTTCAACTTACCCTCACCAATTCTCGGTTCATCACCCCTTGGGAGTGGTATACCCTGGCCAGGAGGGCCCTGTACCTGAATGGCTGTGAAGATGTTTTGATATGTTTTCATAATGTCATCTCCTGCTTATTCATCGAGATATGGCAGGTCGCCAATCTCGCGAACCAGATCTTCTTGAGGGAACACCGGCAATTCAAGCCACCATGTCCACCAGTCACTCCATGCATCTTCCCAGAATGGTCCGGAGATTATGATGCAGACTGCGCTCCAGAATACGGCACTCAGCGCCAGGAACAGACCGACCCGGTGAATGCCCAGAGTACCGACTGAATAACCGATGAAATCGCGGAAATAGGTGTCTTCATGTTCTGGTGTTTTTACTTCCTGTCCCGCGCCTGGATTGGTTGATGACAGAACGAGGCCGCCATGCAATGCGAGCGCCAAGGTCGTTGTAAAGAAGAACGTGATCGCAATCATATGTGCTGGATTGTAGTGGAAATTCCCATACGCGTAGCCAACATTGTTCACCCATTCGAGATGCGAATAAATCCCGTATGGGAACCCATGAGACCAACCTGAGTCACCGCCATCCTTGATGTACATAAGAATAGGACGGAAGATGTTCAGGGACACAAAGGCCAAAATGGCGAAACCGAAGGCCACGGGCACGTGATAACCCATGCCGAGTTTTCTGCATATCTCAACTTCTCGCAAAGCCCAGCTTATGAAAGCGAAAGTGGCGCAAAATGTTATGATTTGCCACAAACCGCCCTCGGCCATAGGGGCCAGTCCCAAACCATATTCATCTGATGGCGGATTAATGCTGATTTGCCAGATATTCCAGGTCGGACCAAGTGCTGCGCCATAAATTAGAAGTGCAGTTCCAAGTGTTGCAAAGAATATTGTCAAAACACCAAAAAAACCGACGTAGAAAGGCCCCGCCCAAAAATCGAACAGGTCACCTCCCAGGAGCGTGCCTCCTCGGACACGATATTTTCGTTCGAAACTTAATAAGGCCATGGCCAAGTCTCCAAAGGTTCAAAAAATTCTAGATTTCGACAGGCAGAACATAGTTCCGCCTGCCGATGTATTTTTTGGATGCCTCAAGATATGAGACGCTCAACCACTGCTTCTTCATTGAGCGAAGAAATTTGGTTAACATCCAAAAAGTTGTATCTGTCAGTGCTGAGCAAAATGAAATGAATCAGAATTGCCAAGGTAAACAGAAATACTGCGAGCGCTACCAGAACGCGGCGTGGGTCGAAAAAGAGCCAAATTTTATACATGGTTCATTTCTCCCTTAACCGAAGAATGGCAAGTTGCTCAGCAAGCTTGAGACCTGCTGACTGCCATCATTGTAAAACCACGGACGCCACAAGTGCACCAAAACGTGCGCACCAAAGGCCCATCCAGTGAAGGCAATTGTGCTCTTCATGAATATCCGGTGGAACTCGCGGGCTTCACCACTGGTCAAACCAGTCATGGAACCCCCATCTTGACTAGCCATAGTACAACCTCCTAGTCGTTTGCCTTTCGGCCATTACCGCGACGAACCCTGCGGCCGGGCTGGTTCTAGTGAACCGGTATCTCTCCAGGGGTTAGGTGGAGAAATTCTCAGAATTCAGTGTTTGAACGCGTACCCTGCGACCGCGTAAGCAGCCTCTCGCGCTTCTCTCCAAAGAGGTCCTTGTCCCCGCGCGCCCAACATGCGCCCTACTGACAAAGCCAATGCAGATACAAAAAACAGTGTGACAACCAGCGCACGATAGATCAGGGTTTCAACCCAACTGGTCTTGACCGTGTCCGTTACCTGATTGATTGAAAGATCAGACATTTTTCTTCCTCCATTTACCAAGATGCAGTCGCATATTCTCCATCACGCGACCCGCCTCATAATGTCTTTTGCAGAAGCACGCACTCTGGAAGGTGAGACTGTTTTCTCACCGGCTTCCAGAGCGTCTTGCTCGGCCTTGTCACGCAACCGCTTGGCTGCAGAAATTCTGATCAGCACAGGTTCGCGTTCGACAATTTCATCAAGTTTTGTTCGAGCTGTATCTTCCCAAACGATTGTATTGTTGGCGGCCGTTGGGCTCGCTTCAGCTTTCGCATCCATCTGACTCTGCAAAGGCAGAATGTGGAAAAGCGCATCAAATAGTGAGTTACAAACTTCCTGAATTAAATAGCTTGCCCCTGCATAACCCATGAAAGGCGTTCCAGTATGTCGACGGATTGCAGCTCCTGGGAAGGACGCTGGCATAAAGGTCGCGCGAGACCCTTGATCGGCGAGATACATTCGCTCGTTGTAGGACCCAAACACAATCATCGGCGATTTTTCGGCAATGAGCGATTGAACTTCATCATTGTCAGTCTTCACACCCGCCTTGCGCGCAACAGCGAAGGCACAAGGCATGCCAAGTTCCTCTTCGAGAAAATTCCGCATTCCCCGAGTGTAAGTATCGTTAGCAACAATCGCGAAGCTTGCAGTGCCCAGGAAATCCTGTGTTACAGAACGCCATAGATCCCACATCGGCTTCAGCGTGGTGTGTTTCTCCTTCTCAATAAATGGTTCCGGATCAAGTCCGAGGATCTCACCAAGAGAGCGCAGAAACGCGGTAGTCGAATGCATGCCCATGGGTGCCTGCAAGTAAGGCCTGTCAAGCTCTTCGCAAAGAAGACGGCCAAACTCTCGATACATGCAGATGTTTGCTTCGGCGTTGGCTAGTTTGTTGATATCGGCCAGATGTGATCCCAAGGGGAAAGTCATATTGACTTCGGCTCCAATGCCTTCAACCAAGCGCCGGATTTCCGCAAGGTCGGATGGCATGTTGAACGTGCCATAGATGGGGCCGACAATGTTTACCCTTGGCTTTTCACCTTCCTTGCGTTTCTTGGTCGCGGGCACCCTACCCTTCTTGGGACCAAATTCGGTCCACAGCCACTTGAGTGCACGATCTGCAGATTGCCACTGATCCTCGTCAATCGTGCGTGGCAGAAAACGCTGAATGTTGGCACCCTCGGGGGTGACACCACCGCCAATCATTTCCGCAATTGACCCCGTCACCACGACAGCGGGTAAATCTGGATCAAGGACAGTCCGCGAGCGACGCATGGCACCTTCTGTACCGTGTTGCCCAAGCTCCTCCTCGCCGAGACCAGTCACCACTATGGGCAATTCATGAGGTGGCAGAGCATCGGTGTAATGAAGCACGGAAGTCACGGGCAAATTTTCACAGCCTACCGGTCCGTCAATTATCACCTGCAACCCTTTGATTGCTGTGAAAGCATAAACAGAACCCCAATATCCGCCTGCTCTGTCATGGTCGAGGATCAAGGTCATGCACCTACCGCCTCTCCGCTATCAACCGCATTGGCAGCTTTTGCAGCACGGGTAGCGAACTTCTTCTTGAATTGCGGACGATCTTCAGGGGTTGTCTCCCAAACTCCCGCTGCATGACCGGTTCCAACACCATCGAAGAACTCACTCATCGCCTCAAAGCGCGGTTTGTTCGCGATCGCGGCATTTACTACATCGGCAAGCGAGCCCGCTCCAGCAGGTCCCATCAGAGGGCGTGCAGAGATCAGGTTGGTAAAATAAAGAGCCGGGATAGATTTCTCTTTTGCCTTTTGTACAACGGGTGTTGTTCCTATCGCGAGCTCTGGATCAAATGCTTCCATTGCAGCGCAATCATCTTCTAGTGACGCGCGGAACTTGACATGCACACCTTTGGCTTCAAGCCAGTCACGGTCTGCATCTGACCATTTTGTCTTCGGGCACGCCGTTCCCACATACCGAACATCAGCACCACTTTCGATCAACAAGCGAGCAACCAATAGTTCTGAACCTTCATACCCAGAAAGTGTGATCCGGCCATCGACAGGTTTTGCTGAAAGTGCTGCCTGGATCACGGGAACAAATTTTTGTTTGGCAGTTTCAATCTTTCCGGTTTCTACATTGCAAGCTTCACCGATGCTTTCGAGCCAAGCTACCGTCCCTTCAACGCCTACCGGGGCAGAGCCCCTGACCTCGCGACCAGCAGTTCCAAACTCACGAATGGATGCCGTATAAAATGGATGAATTGCTGCCACTGCTGCGCAATCAAGTGCCGTATATAACTCGCGCCATTCACGGGTCGGCACAACAGCTCCAGCCTCCAATCCCATTGGCTCAAGTAAAGCGCCAATGCTCATAGGGTCTGCCGGGAACATTTCGCCGAGCAATGTAATTTTCGGCTTACCGCCACTGGTTGATTTCTGAGGAGCTTGAACCGGGCCAGATTTGATTTCTTTTCTTGCGTAAGCAAGCATTGCCCCTGCCAGTACATCCTTCGCTTCGGCATGTGTTGGAATTCCAAATCCCGGCACATCGATACCGATGATCCGAACCCCGTTGATCGCTTCCGGCAGCATTTGCAGAGGAACGCCAGAGGCCGTCGGCACACATAGATTTGTAACAACGATCGCGTCATATTTGGCGGGATCAGCCATCTCATGGACAGCATCGCGAATATCTTCGTAAAGTTTGCCGGTAACCAAACTTTCTGAATCAAATGGTACATAGCCGACCGTGCGGCGAGCACCATAGAAATGCGAAGTGAACGTGAGCCCGTAGACACAACAGGCAGAGCCTGAAAGAATCGTCGCTGTGCGCTTCATGCGCAGCCCCACCCTCAGTGAGCCAAACGCTGGACACATGCTTTGAGGCTGATCATGAGGACCTTTGGGATAGTCTTTTGCAAATTGATCGAGAAGATCGCTTTTGCCTGCCTTCTTTGCAGCCGCCTGCATCTTCCCGGCTCCGGCATGACATCCGAAACCATCGTTGAAGTCGACAACGGCCTCGTCCGATGCAGAAGCGGACAAAGCATCTGCCTGGGCATTATCAACAAGGAGGGGAGTTTCTTCTGTCATACCGGATTCACAAATTGTCGTAGACAACCTCCAATGATGGTCTAGAAATCATGGACGGGTCGCACATGTCTTCCGGCAATGCCGGTTCAAGGATGTAGTCGGCACCGGTATCTTTTGATGAGAACAATCCTAGAAGCCCCTCCTGATCCAGCGGGCTGGGCTGCCGCGGCGGCGCAGTCATCATGTTGTCTGCAAGCTCCGAGAACATCGGACCCCAACGATCAGAAGGGTCGCCGACAATCTGGTAGCTTGCCGACTTGCGCCGTATGTCTTCATCTTGCGGTATTGCTGCCAGGACCGGGATATTTACAGCTTTTGCAAATGCATGCGCCTCTCCGGTACCGTCGTCCTTGTTGACCAGCATACCGGCGACGCCGACATTGCCACCGAGTTTTCTGAAATACTCAACAGCTGAACAAACATTGTTTGCAACATAGAGGGATTGCAGATCGTTCGAGCCAACGACAATCACCTTCTGGCACATGTCCCTGGCAATTGGCAGACCGAAGCCGCCGCAAACCACGTCGCCGAGGAAATCGAGCAGGACGTAGTCGAAGTCCCACTCGTGGAAGCCGAGTTTTTCCATCAGCTCGAAGCCGTGGATGATGCCGCG
>JASJDO010000031.1 GCA_030065115.1 Rhizobiaceae bacterium
AAGCCAAGCAATGTCCGGATCAGCCGGTGGCTCACAATTCATGCTCTCGACCATCTGAGGTCTGGGCCTTGCATATGATTTTTCATCTGCGGGATCATAGCAACCAAGCACTTCTGCAAGAAGCGCTACATCTTCAAGAGACCGACCAAACACCCCTATCTGATCGAGAGATTTTGAGGTTTGCAATACACCAGTTCGAGGGATGATGCCCCGGGTGGGTTTAAAGCCGTAGGTTCCACAATATGATGCTGGACGGATCACTGAACCATTGGTTTGCGTGCCGATAGAAAGCGGCGTGTGATATCCCGCCACGGCTGCTGCCGAGCCAGACGAGGAGCCGCCAGGAGTGTGAGCAGGATTGTGAGGGTTGCAGGTCGAACAAGGATGAACAAACGCCAGTTCAGTTGTGGCTGTTTTACCTAACAGAATTGCACCTTCTTCTCTAAGCCGTTGCACAATCCGTGCATCTTCTGAAGGCTGCCTTCCTTTGAAGATTGGTGATCCCCGCTCTGTTGGGAAGTCTGCAGTATCTATAATATCTTTTAGGCCAATAGGAATTCCGTGTAACCGGCCAATGGGCTTACCCTGACGACGAATGTCGTCCAATTTTTCGGCTTGCGATAACACGCGATCCCTGTCCCTGTGCGCCCAAGCATTCAGCTGCGGTTCAGTGAGCTCAATCTGATCCAGACAAGCGGTTGCCAAATCCACACAAGAAAGCCAGCCTTCTTGTATTTTCTGGATGGCTTCGGAAGCGGATAGGCCGTTAGGTGGGGTCTCTGTCATCGAGCTAGAACCCCTACGGCACCCACTTGCCAAACAGGTAATCCGGGAACCAGAGGGCAATGCCCGGGAACTGGTACATCATCACCATGCAGAAGATCACAATCGCCAAATAGGGCATAAGGCCTTTGAAGATTTCAACCAGTTCAATCTGGCTCTTCAACACCCCTTTCAGATAATAGGCGGACATGGCCATGGGAGGTGTAAGAAACGAGGTTTGCAGATTAAGTGCGACCAGCATGGCAAAGAAATACGGATTGATTCCAAACAGTTCCAGCATGGGCAAGAAGATCGGAACAAAGATGATCAGGATCTCCGACCACTCCAGCGGCCAACCGAGAAGGAAGATGATCAATTGCGCAATAACGAGGAATTGCCATGGTTCCAGATCAAGGCTCAGCACCCATTCTTTCACTAGTTCTTCTCCGCCAAGCAGAGAGAACACAGAGGTGAAAATCCATGCGCCAATAAACAACCAACACACCATTGCGGTTGCCTTGGCTGTCAGGAACACACTTTCCTTGAGCTTGGTCCATGTCAGGGAACGATAAAGAGCCGCAAGAGCAATACCGCCGCCCGCGCCCATGGCGGCAGCCTCAGCCGGCGTTGCAAGTCCGCCAAGAATTGAACCAAGCACCAACATGATCAAGACTGTGAGAGGCACAAAAGAAACCAGCAAGTTCATCCAGATTTCTTTGACTGGAGGCAGGTCTTCCTCTTTTGGTTTTGGCGCAATTGACGGGTTCATCATCACCCGGATGATCACATAAACGATGTACATGCCAGCCAGCAGAAGACCCGGGAACACAGCTGCCGCATAAAGGCGCAACGGAGAGAGTTCAGCAATCGCAGAATAGACGATCAGCATGATAGAAGGCGGGATCAAAATTCCCAACGTACCACCTGCACAAATTACACCAGCTGCGAATTGTCGGTTGTAATTCGCGTTCGCCATAGCCGGGAAAGCGAGTAAGCCCATCAATGTTACAACGGCGCCCACAATACCGGAGGCAGTGGAGAAGACTGCACACGTAATCAATGCCGCTATTGCCATTGAACCGGGAAGGTTGCGGGCTGCCTGGTAAAGCGAGAAGAATAGCTTGTCGACGATATTGGCGCGCTCCACCACATATCCCATGAACAGGAAGAGCGGGATCGCTACCAAGATTGGATTATCCATCACCTCAAACGTACGGTCTGCGAACAGGAAGAATACTCGGTTGCCGAGTATGTCTGCAATTGTAGCAACCGTATCGCCTTGGGTCGTGTAGTAATAAAACCCGAACCCCAGACCCATTCCTATCAACGTAAATGCGACCGGAAAGCCAAGCAAAACCAGAAAGATAAAACTGGTCAGCATTAAAATTGCGACTTCAGGATTAGACATGATCAGAAGTTTCCGTTTTCAGCCAGTTTTACTTTTCAGAACTGGTATATTGTTCAAGGTCAGTTTCAGCGAGCAGATCTTCTGTCTCTTTGACATCATCCAGACGGGGCATCCACACGCCTGTCTGAATTGCGCGCCAGCAACGCATCATTTCCGCCGCACCTTGCAAAAGCATGAGCAGACCCACAACCGGAACCAAAGTCTTGAAATAATAAATCTGAATGCCCGCCGGGCTATTCAAACTCACTTCCTTGAACCGCCAACTTTCATCGGCAGCAAGCCAACCTGCAAAAAACAACGCAGCCATGCCAGGAATGAAGAACAAAATGTAGAGAATAAAGTCTGAAATCGCCTGTCTGCGCACTGAATAGAGCCGATATAAGAAGTCACCTCTTACATGAGCCCCCTGCGCTAGGGCGTACGGGCCGGCCATCAGGAACAAGGCGCCATACATTTGGATTTGCATATCCAGCGACCAGACCGTCGGCGTATTCAGGACATATCGAACAAATACCTCATAGGCCACAGCAAGCGTCAAAATCAGGATGCACCAACCAAAGGCACGTCCTACCCAAATGCTGAGTCCTTCAATCGTGTAAATAAAGCGTTCCATGCCTTCTCCCCAGAATGCGCGTTGATCTGCATTCACAATGCTCAGTTTTTCTAAGACTTTTTATAAAGGAATAACCCGAGGCCAATCTTTGAAAGGCCTCGGGAAATTTGCGGTAACCAGTATTAACCGAAGTAGTGGTTATAAGCCAGCTTATAGTCAGGCTGGTTCAGGTTTAGATAGTTCATCACGTCTTTCGCATATGCTTTCTGAGACGCAATAACTTTAGCAAAGAACGGATCTTCCGCTGAGATGCGATCCACCACTTTGTCCCAAGCCTTAAGCTGTTCAGCCATAACGGAATCTGGTGTGCGATACACGTTCACACCTTGATCGTCGCGAAGCTTAACAAGGTCTTCGGAATAACGCTTTGTGTTGTTCCAATAGAAGTTTGAGCTTTCAGCTTCTGATGCATGTTTCAGGATTGCCTGATGCTCGGCTGGGAGTGATTCAAACTTCTTCTTGTTAAACGTCACTTCGAAGAATTCTTGTGACTGGTGGAATGATGCAAGGTGATAGTGTTTGGACACATCCTGCATACCAAAGTCGCGGTCTGATGTCGGGTTGTTGAACTCCGCAGCATCAATCAAACCAGATTTCATCGCTGGCTGGATTTCACCGCCTGGCAGCTGCACAACCGACATGCCCATTTCCAGAAGAACGTCAGCAGCAAGACCAACGGTTCTGTATTTAAGACCTGACATTTGCGAAGCGTCTTTAATTTCTTCTTTAAACCAACCCATTGGTTGCGCTGGCATTGGTGAATTGAAGAACGATACAACGTTCAAGCCAAGTGACGCCATCAACTCATCGAAGAGCTCCTGACCGCCACCATAGTGCACCCAGCCGAGCACTTCGTTTGATGACCAACCAAAGCATGGGCCTGTTCCAAACAAAGAAGCCGCTTTTGACTTCGAATACCAGTAAGCTGGTACATAATGAGCACCATCCAGTGTGCCGCGGTGAACAGCGTTCTGCATCTGGCCTGTTTTAACAACTGAGTTAACGGCCAAAAGATCGATTTTCAGGTCTTTGCCTGCCATCGCATGTACGCGATCCACATAGGATTTTGCATTTTCAAGAAAAATGCCGCCGCCCCAAGCTGCCTGCACTTTAAGCACTGTTGGTTCTGCTCTTGCCACAGCTGGTGCTGCCAGTGTTCCAGCTGCAACGGTTGATGCAACTGCTGATCCTTTAAGGAATTTTCTGCGATTCATCGCTTCTGTCATGAGATTTCTCCTCCATTAACCGACTTTGACATTCAAATATCGGGCATAACGCAAATGCAAAGGTAGCGCCCTGCGAGGGGGTGTCAACTCTGATTCTTTGATTTAGATTTCTGCATTCCGCAAACTGAATTCCGTTTTCAAAATCCGCAAAGACATTCTTTGTCCGATTTAGATCCTATGCAACTCTGAACAGGAGTCAGCTTTTGAAGCACCTAACTACTATGGTTTTGGTGCAAAAAGCTTTTTGCCGTTAGCCGGCATTGAGGAGTACGACGAAAGAACAAAAAACCAGCCTCGGGGGAAGCGAGGCTGGCCAGCTGTCTGCCTTGGCAAGGAATAGACCTTGCAATTCCTGGGAGGATTATTGTGGCAGAAGAACGTCGTTGACTACATGGACAACACCGTTGCCGCTTTCAAGGTCAGCGGCTGTGACAAGCGCAGCACCACCGCTCTCGTCAAAAATATACACGTTCCCACCGTGCAGCTTTGCAGTCAGTGCATCACCGCTAACGGTTGAAAAATTAAATGCACCACCATGCGCATTAATCTTTGAGACAAGGTCACCGGCACGCACTTCGCCTGCAACAACATGTGCGGTCAAAACTTTTGTGAGTGTGCCTTTGTTTTCAGGCTTAAGAAGTGTGTCTACAGTGCCATCTGGCAATTTTGAAAAAGCGTCATTGGTGGGCGCAAACACAGTAAATTTGCCTTCAGAAGCAAGTGTGTCCACAAGCCCGGCAGCCTTAACCGCAGCGACAAGTGTTGTGTGGTCCTGCGAACCAACAGCAATATCGACCACAGTGCCTGGAGTGTTAGCGAAAGTAGGCGCAATTGCCACCATCGATGTGGTCGCGACTGCAACCATAAAGTTTCTTACTTTGGACAGGTTCATGATGAACTCCCTTTATTACCAAACAATTTCCGATCACCCTATTGCGATCATGAACAACTGGTCCGGATCAGTTATGACTAATAACGTCTGGTTATGGGATTAGTTTCAAATTTATAAAAAAAAGCCGCAGCGGATAGAAATCCACTGCGGCGGGATGAGGTCAAGAGCCAATTGTATCAGCCTCTCCTCCCTGACCATCATCCGGAACAGAACATGACAATAGTAACGAGATTGTCAGTGTATTTGTTTCCGGACATGTACTTGAGGTTAAAACAGGATTCATCAACGCTGCCCATGCGACAAGTTGGCAACCCGTCGCATGTAAGCACCACCAATCTTTTGAAGCTGGTACTTCTATAAAAAGCTGGCTTTAAAGCGATTGAAGCTTTCCAAGCGCAATTACAGGTCCAGTTGCAACTCCGTTAGGTGCACCACCGGGAGGCTCCATGGTTATGGCCAATGTTCCGCCCTCACCAATAAGCGGTAGAAAATCATCTGAAATCTGGACCGTGTCAGGTGCGGATTCATCCATAACACCAAGCGATAAAACTTCGCCTTTGCGATCACCCTGATCTGGGATGAGCCAGATTTCCGGAACTTTTTCATCCGTGTCAGTAACCGAGGTTCGGATTAACAACGCCTGCTTGAGCGGGTCATACTGCGCTACGAAAGCGGGTGCATCGCCGCTCTGCGTTAGTGAAGCTACAAGCGGATTGGATCGAGCAATACGATCACGAACATCGGCAAGCTCAGTCTGACTCGCTTGAAGATCACTTTGAACTGCTGCAATTTCAGCTTCTGCAGAAGCAAGCGCTTCACGGCTATCGGATAACGCCTGCTCTGTAGCATCACTTGCACTGCTCAAAGCAGCAATCTGTTCCTGCAATTGTGTAGCTTCACCTTGGCTTTCGGCAAGTTGAGCCTCTTTGGCCTCAAAACTTTGCTGCACGCTGGCAAGCTGATCTTTTACAGACTTCAACTCACTACCGGCAAAATCGCCACCGGTTGTGTACATAAGAAAGGCAAAGCAACCAACTGCCGCAGTGGATGCAAACGCAGTCATCATTTTCCAGAAACCAATCCCACTTTCCACCACACTTGTTGGTGCTACAGCCGGAGCGGCGGGCGCTATACTTTTTTCAACCTGCTGCCAAACCGCTGAAGGCGGATTGACATCTGCAACCTCTTCAAGCATTGGAGACAATTGATTGTTCCAGCCCTCAACTTCTGCTCTGAAGGCACGGTCATTTTGGAATCGTTCCTCAGCGCGGCGCATTTGCGTTTGGTTCAGAACACCAAGCGCATATTCAGCAGCGAGCCATCGATCCTCTTTTGTCAGCGTGTTTCGCACATTCATTGGTTCATACATTCCCGAAGACTTATCAGGCTGCGCCTGATCCAGGTTTTGACCGTGTTAAGCGGCACGTCAAGTTTTTGCGCTGCCTCTTCATAGGTCCATCCACCCAAGTACACATTTCTGACCGCATCAGCATGCTTGTCTTTAAGTTCAGACATGCATCCGTTCAAACGATCAACCTCGTTCGAAAGCACAGCGCTCGCTTCTGGTGACGGCGCATCATCAGCAATTACCTCAGCTTCATCAATATCAGCAGTTTCCGGTTTACGTCGGCGATAACGATCAATCGATGTATTGCGCGCAATAGCCGCCAACCACGAAATCGGGCTTGCATTGCCAGAGGCATACTTGTCGGCTGAACGCCATACTTTCACATAGACTTCCTGCAAAACCTCTTCTGCTTCACTTTCATTGTTTAAGATACGGATGCAGATGCCAAAAAGTTTCGCAGAAGTAGCTTTATATAAGTTTTCAAAGTCAACTCTGCTGCCCATCGCTGTTCGGGCAATCATTTCATCAAGATTAGCTCTAGTGGTCATGGGGATTTCGACTTTCTCACCAGATATTCTCTGATATTGGACATTCATTTTTGTAAATCCGTTATGACAAAGAACATTGCAGCAAGTCAAGAAATCTTAAGGGTTTTTCAGCTTTGGCGTCGCCAAAGCTCGGCATAAGTCCCCTCGTTTTTGAGCAAATCAGGATGTGTACCTTCCTCAATGATTTTCCCCTTATCCATAACGATAATCCTATCCATCGCCATGATGGTAGACAAACGATGCGCTACAACAAAAACGGTTTTTTCCGACATTTGTTTCAACAAATTTTGTTGAATTGTTTTTTCGGTCAAAGAATCGAGCTGGCTGGTTGCTTCATCCAGCACCAGAATGGGTGCATTTCTGTATATTGCGCGCGCAATCGCGATACGTTGTCGTTGCCCGCCGGAGAGTTTAACACCTCGCTCTCCCACGTGCGCACGGTATCCCTCTCGGCCGTCTTTATCCTTAAGTTCAGAGATGAACGCGTGGGCATCTGCCTGGCGCGCAGCTTCTTGCACCCGTTCCAGGCATGCATCCGGATCACCCAAGGCAATGTTCTCAAAAACCGATCGGTGAAACATCTGCACATCCTGCTGAACCAATGAGAAGTGCTTTCGCAGACTGTTTTGACGGACATGGCGTACATTTTGTCCATCGATCAAGACTTCACCCTGATCCACATCAAAGAACCGCATCATAAGATGCACGAGCGTTGTCTTGCCACAACCCGATGCTCCAACAATACCAATCTTTTCACCTGCCCCTACCTTTAGCGAGATGCCACTGATGACACCATCGAGCTTGTCATAGTGAAAATGCACGTCTCTGAATTCAACTTCACCTTTATCAAATGCAAATTCAGGAGCATCCATTGCATCTTTTAGGCCATGCGGATGTGCCACAAGATCCATCGTATTCTGCGTAACACCCACATTCCGGAAAAAGCCGTTCAAATTTCCAAGCAAGCGGTTAGACAAAAGATGAAGTCGCAAAACCAGCGCCATGACAAAAGCAACGGAACCAAGTGTCGAGGCATCTGATAACCAGAGGTCTACAGCAATCCAGCCAATCAGGGATATGACAATGCCATTTACAACCGTAAGAGAGACCCTCATCGATGTCAGCGTACGGGTAAACTTGAAAATTGCTTGTTGATGCACCTGCATGGCATCCAATACCCAGTCTTCGGTCTGGATTTGAGAGCCATACAGTTTCACGGTCTGGATGTTGGAATACCCATCCACCATGCGTCCGGTTACACCTGACCCGGTTTCTGCTGTGATCCGAGCATGCTCGCGGACTTTCGGAACGAAATATCGGGCAATCGCATAGAAAACGACCATCCATACCGCGATCACCACACCCAATTGCCAATCAAGGACGAACAGCAGCCCTGCAGTAGTAAATGCATAGACAACAACGAACCAGATGACCTGCAAGAGCGAGATCATCATATCACCGGTTGCCATGCCGGACTGAAACACTTTCTGGCTGATACGGCCGGCCAGATCGTTTTGAAAAAACGACAGTGACTGACCCACAACATGTTTATGGCTTTGGAAACGCATCATCACGAAGAAACCCGGCACAATAACCTGCTCTTCGATCAAAGCGCCAAAGGTCACAACACATGCCCGCAACAGCGCAATTACCAAAAGCATTGTCAGCAATGTGCCGCCATGCTTTTCCAGCAAACCGGTCCAACCGGAGGCTTTATCGCCTGTTGCTTCAAACTCGGTCAGCACATCTACCAATCGGCCAACATAAGAAAACACTGTTGCTTCAACGATAGCGTTGGCAAACCCGTATAGAAGCAGTGCCAGAAATGCCCATTTGACTTGGCCGACATAGTGCCAGACATAAGCCAGCAACGTGTTGGGCGGTTCGTAGTCACTACGGGGCTTGAAGGGATCAATCCAGCTTTCAAAGAACCGGAAAACTGAATCAACAACCCGCATGCTTATTCGGCTGCCTCAGTCTCTTCTTCGAGATCTATTGTGGGCAGGAACCCACCGGATTGGCGTTTCCACAAATCGGCATAGATACCACCCTGCTCAACAAGTGTATCATGCGAACCAGCTTCAATGATCTTGCCCTGATCCATCACGATTAAGCGGTCCAGTTGAGAAATCGTAGAGAGACGATGTGCGATGGCAATCACTGTCTTACCTTCCATTAAGTCAAACAGACTCTCTTGAATGGCTGCTTCAACCTCTGAGTCCAACGCCGAAGTTGCTTCATCCAGCACCAGAATCGGCGCATCTTTCAGGAATATTCGGGCAATAGCAATGCGCTGCCTTTGTCCTCCCGATAATTTGACTCCACGCTCACCGACCTGCGCATCGAGGCCGGTGTTTCCGTCATTGTCGACCAGATCTCGGATAAAGTCCCATGCATTCGCTTTTCTTGCCGCTGCGATGATTTCTTCATCGCTGGCTTGCGGCTTTGAGTACGCAATATTTTCCCTAATCGAACGATGCAGAAGAGACGTATCCTGTGTCACCATCCCGATATTTTCGCGAAGGCTGTCCTGGGTCACATCAGCAATGGAAGTATCTCCGATTCGAACCACTCCAGATTCCACATCGTAAAACCGAAGCAGGATATTGGTAAGCGTTGTTTTGCCAGCACCTGACCTGCCAACGAGACCGATCTTTTCACCAGACTCTATCTCGAGATTTAGGTTTTCCATCACTGCACCATCGCCACCATAAGTGAAGCGGATATTGTCAAAGTGGATGGCTTTACCATAGGCATCCAGTTTTCCAGCATCCGGCTTATCCGTTACTGCGAGGCGTTTTGACATCATGTTCATGCCGTCCTGAACAACACCCAGCGATTCAAAGAAACGCGCCAATTCCCACATGATCCAATGCGCCATGCCATTCAAACGCAATACAAGCGCAACTGCGATTGCCACACCACCAACCGTACTTTCGCCAACCAACCACAACCAAATGCCAATGCCACCAGCCGCTACCAACAATAGCCCGTTGATGAGTTGAACCCAGAGTTCAAACCAGGTTGAAAGACGCATTTGGGGGTGAACTGTCTGAAGAAATCCGTCCATCGCATCACGCGCATAGGCTTCTTCGCGTTCCGCATGTGCGAAGAGTTTCACCGTGGTGATATTCGTATAGCTATCTACGACGCGGCCCGTCATAACGGAACGCGCATCAGCCTGCATTCGGGACACATTCGACATTCTTGGCAGGAAGAATTTCAGAACGAAAGCATAGGCAATCAGCCAAACGATAAACGGCAAAGCAAGCCACCAGCTGAATGCAGCAACCAGTGCCATTCCACCGAAGAAATATACACCGACAAACACCATGACACTTACGATCGTGATAACGGAATCCCGAATTGCCAGCGAAGTCTGCATCACCTTTGTGGCAACCCGCCCGGCAAATTCATCAGCAAAAAAACCAAGAGATTGTCTGAGCAAATAACGGTGCATCCGCCATCGCACAATCATACCGTAATTGCCCATTAGTCCCTGCAATTGGATCAACGAATGAAGCAGTCCCAGCAAGGGTATGATGATCACAGCCACAATTGCCATACCTGCCAGTTTCCAGCCCTCATCGGACAAGAAAGTCTCGCGATTTGCGCTGGTCAGCCAATCAACGACATTTCCGAGAAACGCAAAAAGAGAAACCTCAACCAGCGACAATACGATCACTGCAAGCGTGTTCAGAACCAGAATTTTCCAGACCGGTTTTGTGTAGTGCCAGTAGAAGGCCAGAAGCGAATCAGGCGCCTGTTTGGGCACATCATCGGGATAGGGATTAACGAGATTTTCAAAGTAAGCGAACATGAGTTTGATCCAGCATTAGTGGTTCTATTGAGAACGGAGATATGAAGGGTTTACCGGCATGGGCCGGTCAGCGAATTCAGATCAGGCTGTTCGCCGACCCTGCATAAGAAGGCATGCATTTAACAAATGTGATACACATGTGCGCCTCCTCTGGCTGGTGTTAATGAGTACAGTGTGACCGCAAACTTTCAGAATTGCAATCCTTGTAAAATTTGGCATTGAACAAAAGTCCGATTGTTGCGATTAAGCCACATGCCTGATCTGGTCCTTTTTCAACCCGACATTCCTGGAAACGCGGGAACCCTGCTTCGCCTCGGTGCATGTTTGGGAGTCCGGGTCCACATCATTGAGCCTGCTGGATTTCGATTGGATGAGAAAGCCTTTCGCAGGGCCGGAATGGACTATATCGATCAGGCCGCCATGCATCGCCATTTGAATTGGCAGACCTTTGAAGAATGGCGCATATCGGAGCAGCGCAGGCTGGTTTTACTCACCACCAAGTCCGAACTTCCCTATACAGGCTTTGCGTTTGAAGCGACGGACCTCTTAATGCTGGGCCGGGAAAGCTCCGGCGCTCCCGATCACGTTCATACTGCAGCTGATGCAAGGGTTACCATCCCCATGCATGGAGAAGCCCGCTCACTCAACATGGCTTTATCCGGTGCGATGGTACTCGGCGAAGCACTTAGACAAACCGCGTAAGTCACGGGTTCTAAAGCCGATTTACCCTACGGAATTTGTTAACAATTTTACGATAATTTTAAACAACCGGCTGTCATAGTTTCCTTGACGAGTGGGAAACTGCGCCAGTCTGGCATCCGTTTAGAGATTGTTGTGCTCCAACAAAACGCGGATCTGTTGAAATAGGTAGTGAGTGTTCGGCTATGTATGAATTAGGCATGTCTTCAGACGGAAGAAAAGAACCGGTTTTTGGCGACCCCAAATCCATGACTGGCGATGCTGTTCCATCCATCGATACCGGAGCAACTTTCGCACCAAGCCCAAGCGCCCCATTTTTGCTGGAAGACGAACCCGGACCAGATGCTTCTGCTATCCTGATGCGCAGCGGTATTGTGATTGCTCTCGTGCTCGCCGCTTTCGGTGGGTATAAATATCATCTGGGCACTAAAGTTGACAGTCAGATCGCAGACCACTCACGCACTGATTGGACTGGCGGGCCTGTCGCGACAAACGAAAGCGGCAACCTGATTTTGCCGACAGGCTCAAACAAGGCAACCCGCCAGATAGACCTCACAACAACTGCGTCGATCACATCAAAGCCAGAACCAAGAGTGACCGAGATTGAAACAATACGCAGTGGTACTGCGCCAAAATTCCATATCGTGGAATCTGGCGACACTCTGAGTGCCATTGCCAGAACTTATGAAATCAGCACTACAGATATCATGACGATCAACAAGATTGAGAATCCGCGGCTGATTAAACCCGGCATGAAACTCTTTGTCACCAAATAACACGGACATCTGCCCGCTGCAGTCGATCAATCTGCAGTGGGCAGTCTTCGCATCGTGAATTCGATTACGTCATCGTCCAGAACCCGCCAGCTTTCCACTTCGCTCCAATAGGCAGCTTTCGGGTACTTTTTCAAAAACTTCCGGGCAAACTCGCGCGCTTCATCCCTCGGCAGCACTTTCGTCTCACGCATCCAGCTATCAACCGGTGTGCCGGACGTATGGCGCATGGCACGACGTCGTTCTGCCCAGCTTTGATTTGAACGGCGTGCATTTTCTACCGCTTCTGACGCTCGCCGCGCCGAAGCAACCGAATATTTTGCTTTGGTTTCAAGTTCGTCTGTCATCACACATTTACCTTTGGTTAATGTGTTGATCCCGCAGTCCTTTGTCAAGGATCAGACCTGATGAGGCAAAAGGGCGGTTGCATTGTATAAAAAAATATGGAGAACTCCCGCCAGAATAGCGGCACAAATTTGAGGAATTTTGTCTTGGGAATCAGTCACAAGCCACCACCACCAGGGCTCCCCGAAGGATTGAATGAAAAGAAAGCAGCGGCCAAACAATGGTTTGAATCGCTTCGTGACACCATCTGCCGTAGTTTTGAGGGCCTCGAAGACACCCTGGAAGGACCGATGTCCGACCGTCAGGCGGGTCGTTTTGAGCAAAAGGACTGGCTGCGTGAAGAAGGTGCCGGCGGGGGCGGTACCATGTCCATGATGTATGGCCGTGTCTTCGAAAAAGTTGGCATACACACCTCAACCGTTTACGGCATCTTGCCGGATGACTTTAAGGCGCAAATTCCCGGTGCAGACAAAAACCCGGAATTCTGGGCATCAGGCGTGTCATTGATCGCGCATCCCTGGAACCCGAATGTACCAACCGTCCATATGAACACCCGAATGGTGGTCACAGCCAGCCAATGGTTCGGAGGCGGAGCTGATCTCACTCCGATGCTTAATGCGCGAAGAACACAGGACGACGAAGACTCCCGCATGTTCCACAAAGCCATGCAGTTTGCTTGTGAACGTCACAAGGTTGCTGATTATGCGGAATACAAGCAATGGTGCAATGAGTATTTCTTCCTCAAGCACCGCAACGAGATGCGCGGCATTGGCGGCATCTTCTATGACTATCTTCATTCTGATGAAGATGCTGGTGGTTGGGATGCTGATTTTGCCTTTACCAAAGATGTTGGCCGGGCTTTCAACGTTGTTTATCCAACCATCGTAATGAAAAACTTCAACAAGGAGTGGACACCAGAGCAACGCGACGAACAATTGGTGCGCCGTGGACGATATGTCGAGTTCAACCTGCTTTACGACCGGGGTACCATCTTTGGTCTGAAAACTGGTGGCAATGTGGATACAATTCTCTCATCCATGCCTCCTGAAGTTAAGTGGCCTTAGAAACAAAAAAGGGCAGCTTGTAGCCACCCTCTTTGCATTCAAAATTTTGTCGCGAAAGGCTTTAGATTTTCAAAGCTGCTGCGCAATCCTGTGTCTTGATACGGGCAAGAGCAAGGTTTGATTTTGCTTTGTCCAATACGAGATACATAAACACAGTCGCTTTGCCTGGAAGCGGTGTGATGATGTGATACTGTGAAGACAGGGTAATCAAGATGTCATTGATTGAGTCTGCGAGACCCAGGCTTTTCATGGTATTCAGTTTTGCTTTCACAACTTCAGTATTACCCGCTGCAGCAAGGTCGAGGTCAAAGGCGTTGCCTTCTTTACCAAGCACCATGCCTGAGTCACTGTCCACGACTGCAACTGCAGCTGCGCCATCGATTGTTAAAAGTTCTTTCATTGATTCATCAACACTAGCCATCATTTTACTCCTAAACTGTTCTGATGTGGTTGCGCTCAAAATGAGCATTAACGCGGACTTCATTTTGGTCCGCTTGTTTTCCCAGCACTACTTAGGCATGCCCCCACAAATTTGGTCCACCGTTTGTTTTACTGAAAAAATCGCATGTCCAACCGTTTCCCTATCGTTGAACAAAGCCGTAATAACGAGCGGAAGATCATGCACCCTGCTCATCACCAGGTTTCCGTCGCTTGACTTAAAAGTTATGTATTCATTGTCTCCCATGCCAAGCTCTTCATGTACTGCTTCCGCGAGCGCTTGCATGGAACTGGTCATCGAGCCCAAGCGATTTCCGCCATCTTTCAATCGGCCAAAAGTCGATACGACGAAGCCATCGGAAGATACTATCGCTGCTGCCTGCATTCCTTTGCAACGTTCTGCCAGCGAGTTGAGTTCAATCTCGCAGTTGCTGCAAAATTCTTCATCCTTGTGATACGCGAACATCCTGTTGGACCCCCTGATTGGCTTCAATGTTCATTAGTAGTGAATAGAGCATCATGACCATGTGGTCTTTGCTGCGTGGATCGACGGTAAACGTTGGAACGCCTGCATGCGGACCGTGCTCATCCATGTGAATGACGTAGTCACCTATTGTCGGCTCTGGCTTGATATCACTTCTGGTGACACCAACCACCATGCCACCGCGCTGATAGATTGATGAGAACTGCTCCATAAAATAGACAACTTCACCAAGCGGATCTTCAGCATCATTATTGATCAGCACAATAAGGCCAAGCGCACGTTTCTCCAGAATGCGCCACATGAAGTCGAAACGGCGCTGACCCGGCACTCCGTAGAGCTTGATCTTGTCCTCATCGCCAAGCATGATTTCACCATAGTCCAACGCGACCGTCGTAGTCGGCTTGTTGACCCGATCCATCTCGGTATTATCCGCTTCAGTCGATACGACTTCGCTGTCACTGAGACTGCGAATTGCAGTCGTCTTGCCAGCGCCCATTGGACCCGCGATAAGGATTACATTTTCAGACATCTAGCCCGCCTTCATTAGATGTTGCTTCAATTTGCCGATAAGAGACGACACATTGCTTTGTGTTTGATTGCCTGTATCAATCGCTGTCTGCGGACGGATTTGTGATGCGGCGGAAGGATCGATCACCTTACACAGACCCAGCAATGACACAGCATTCATGAAGTTCCAGACCATGCTTTCATTTGCTTCAACGTCTTGCGCCAAAGTTGATACCTCGAAAGGACTCTTGGTCAGTTTCGCAGCCATCTCAATCATCTTCATATTGTGATTGTACAAGGCGAAATTAGGCCACGACTTTAGCATGAATTGCTTGTCATCAGGCAACCATGGCGCAGCCTTCCCGCCGCCAGCTACCAGTCCCGCAAGCCAAACAAGATTCTCCAATGGAAACGGACTAGTTCCGTCCAAGTCCGGGTTTGGAGGAAGATTTGCAACTTCGGCACATTCCAGAACGTTCTTGAAGCTGACGATCTTGATAAAATTGAAAACTCGAAAATATTGCTGTGCGGCGAGGTCAATAGTCGCCACGTGCTCACCACTCAGTTTTATCGTTATAAAACCTGGTCGCGGATTCCCGACAATATTGTTTTGAAGAAAATCGGCGAACTCTGACCATAGCCCCTGTGCCATTATTACCTGGTTCGTGATAATCGCATCATTGGTTAGTGCAGGATCACTGGATGGTTTTTGTTCGACTTCAAAATGCGATTCGATCCCGTTCAACAACTCGATTAACTGCATCAACCGGAATGGTTTGGGCAATGCAAACCGCTCTGGCTCTACCAGATCACCCAGGCTGACAGTTACCGGGTAGTACTGTTGCTGCGTCTGCGGATTTTCCTTGGGGCTGCATATGATAACGTTTGGCTTTGCGTCGATTGCCAGAAGCCAGTGGGCTGTAATCTGTACAGCGCTTACTTCCAACATCGTCTGGATCATGGGACGGGCATTAAGGCCGTCGCCATCGAATCCAATGAAGTAACTCGGCTTTAGTGTGCTCATGGTCAGTTAATTCCTGGGGCCTGATTAACTTATGCATTGTTGTATTCTTTACTTTGTGCACAAGTACCCACGGGGCGATTAACAAAACCATAAAAAGTCTTAAACAAATCCCTAACAGAACATGATAGGAGCGACGCGCGAACCCATTGTTTCAGAAATGGTAAACAAATTAAAACCTGTACTTTGCTTGTTTGAAGCAAATTCAATTCGGATTTTTCCCGAATGCAGTTCTTCGAAGTGACTGGGCCGACCGAAGTCAGGTCTTACCCGGTTCCCCAGCCTCTGACACAGCGTTTGCCGCAGCAGCACCAATGGTTTTCGCCTGACCTTCACTCAACTTGTCATCTTTCTCAATGCCTGGGATCTGAACGCGCACCTCACGTCGGGCAAATTCGATTCCGGCTTCATCGAGCACTTTCTGAACCCGACTATATACATCCTTGCGGATCACCCATTGTTTTCCGGGTTTAGACATAAACTTGCCGCGCACCACAATACCGACATCATCCACATCGTATACGCCCTGACTTTTGAACGTTTGGATCAGGTCCTCAGCATAGTCTGCCTCAAGCATCTCAGCGCCAACTTTCTTGAACAGCTTTTTGATGCGATTGACATCAGTGTCGAACGGAAACGTGAACTTCAGCTTCATAATCACCCAGTCACGGGAGTTATTCGTCACCTTTGGTATCTCACCATAGGGAATGGTATGAACCGCACCTTTGTGATGGCGTAGTTGCAAAGACCGAATGGAGATTTTCTCCACTGTACCAACCGTATCATCAATAACCAGATATTCCCCAACTCTGAAGGCATCATCGACAAGGAAGAAAATTCCTGACACCACATCTCGCACCAAAGTCTGCGCACCGAAACCAATGGCCAGACCAACGATACCGGCACCTGCAAGCAATGGAGTTGTGTCAACACCAAGACGACTTAGACCCAGCAGAATGGTCATGACCACAATCGCGGAAAGCAACACCAGACGGATAACCGGCAGCACCGTCGCAAGTCTTGAAAGGCCTGTACCGCCACCCTCGCCGCCGCCGGGTTCATCTGAATCAAGATCAATACCTGCAGCCGTTTGCTCTTCTGCCAGCTTGCGATTGATCCAAACACCGGCAGCCTCCCAGACGAGGTATCCGATGAAGAAGTAAAGTGTTCCATCAATCACCTGTGCAATTAGCCGTTCGGTAAAATTGGAACTCTGTGTGTCTGACAAATCGACGCCAAACAAACGCGCAAGCGAGACCAACGTAATGGTCAGAAGGATAACCCGCCCCATCCTCAAATATGCCCGTTGGGTCGCCCGATAGGCACGCTCAGCTACAGGACCTTCGCCAAGCATTGGCGGTGAGAGATGAAGAACAAGACCGCGAACACCCGTATCGAGCAACGGGAAAAATGTGATCAGAAGCAGTGTTACGTAGGTTTGACCCTGAAGGAGGTCAAAGCGCTCTGCCCCTGCAAGGATTTCGGTGAAAATCCAATTCCCAAAAATAAGGAACATCGAGATATATGGCCAATACCGAGCAAACTTGATGCCGGTGGGGCCCATCAGATCATCTTTACCTACAACCGCCTGGATCACGCCCTGTTTCGAATAATAGATGGCACAGATGATATACACATGCAGTGCCAAATTGATCCAAAAGCCAAGACGCAATGTCCCGAATGGAATTCCGAACTGAACAAGAGATTGCAAAACAAACGGGCCTATTCCAAGCAGAACCGCCGCCCATATGGTCTGTGAATGAAAACGTTTCGCAGCTGTATCATCAACTGGCAAGAGACGAAGATCAGATCGCACTGGTGCAACAGAAAACCGTGAAAACGCTGCAAAAAGCATCACAATTAAGATGACGTTGGTAACAAATCTAGCCGCAAATTCCGCATCACTGACCGTATCGTGCAGGTGTTTGATTGCAAGAAGACTGATCAATGCGAATGCACCAACATTCACTAAATCAAGACAAAATCTAATGACGAGTGTCCGTATCGTTTCCCACATTCCATCCGGCTGGATCAGCTCATATCGACTGCGAAACCCCTTTGTGACCTGATTGATGAGCAAGTTTGCAAGCACACCAAGAAATATTGCAAAAGCGGTAATGCCGAGGAATTTTGCAAGGCCACCCGTCCCGCGGTTCCCCTTGAATGTATTGAATGCCTGAGAGACACCAGTTCCCACATTTGGCAACGCAACAACTGCTGCCTGAACACTATTTCCGATCCCGGCGAATGCATTGATGATGACTGTCAGTGCCGATTCTTCATTTTCCGTTTCCTTTACCTGCTCACGGGCCACCGCGTCCAATCTCTCCAACAGCAGATCACGAACTTCTTGGTCGGACAATCTGCTAACCAATTCACGAACAGCTTCTGGTGTCAGCGGGTCAGGAATTGCAACGCTTTGTTGCTCTGAAGTATCACTGACTGATGACAATTGTTGAGCAAGCGCTCCAAACGAAAATTGTATGGATAAGAAAATACAAGCGAGTAGAAAGAATATTGCGGAATTGATGTTCAATAGATTTTTCATCGAAGGGCGTCGTTCAAAATTGGCAGATTACTTGGGGGCAAGTCTTGCGAATTTAGCAATCAGAGTCCAACGGAATTTCGTCAAATACCCATAAACTCAAGAACTTCACGAAGCATCCAGCTTCATGGTCTGGGCACAAGCAAAGTCAAATTTGGCCCTGAGTTTTTTCCCTCGACGCAGATTCACACGCTCAACCCAGGCAATTTTCCCGGACAAAGACGCGCGAAATTCCTCATCAAGCAAGCGCACGTCTTCTGCCTTTTGACACGCATGCAGCACCGCTTTTAATCTATCATAGTCACACCGCCTGATATTGAGATGGTTATTCACCACCACGCCGGTCACCGTTTGCCTTGCCGTTTTAGGCATGACACGGGTTTTTGCGTCATTGAGTACCAACCCTTCTGAAACAACGATTTCCGGGACACTATTGATAACACCCGGAACGATTTCAGAGTTACCAGAAAATGTCAGGTCGTCGGCATAGCGGGTATAGTTTGCACCAACGCTGTGTGCCAAACCTGCCAATCGCAAATCCATTGAGTACACAACTAGATTGGCAATCGCTGGCGATGTAGGCGCACCCTGTGGCAAATGAACTTTTCGATACAAAGGGCGTAGATCAGAAGGGAGTTGCCTTAATACATTGCCCGGCGTGGATAACGTGCAAAGTCCTGCCAAACAGCGCGCAACAGGTTGCGGATACCCAAGGCACCGAAACAATCCAAAAATTCTGCCGTACTGAATGGACGGGAAGAAATCCTTCAGATCAAACCGGATAATCACTTCTTCACCACAGTGGCGTTGCGCAGCATCAAGACAGTTTCTGCCGGCAACAAAACCAAACGCATTTTCATGCACCGGTATAAGGTTCAGCAGTTCATTCAAAATCTCTCTCTGAAGAGACTTCAGTTGCTGTTTGGGTGCTTCAATCAATCGAATGGATCCAGATCTCTTGTCCAGCACCTTGTGATAATAGTGATTTATCCGTTGTACCTCACTGCGGCTGTGACGCATTGTTTCGTCAGCCAGATAGTCAAGATCGGAATCGGGCAAACCAAACCATTCAGCCAGTGACTGCCTGGTGGGTAGTTGGGGAATATCCAACCGGTTGAAGGCCGGAATCGGGTTCATTTTTCCGGCAGATATGTCAGGATTGGGCCAAACATTTTTCTCGACACAATAGGTATATATTTTGAAAAACGGCTCGCTCTCCAAGAGGAATTCGACGACACGTTGGGGTGTAGGGGCATAGATTTTTGGAATCGATGCCGTCAATTCTTTGGCAATATCTGCCCCGTGCTGCTGAACTGCATTCGGCAGGCGTTGCCCCAACCTAAATCCAATGTATGAGGCGTTCCATGGACCGTCCACAATTGAGTGCGCCAGATTTTTTGCAAGTTCTCGTTGTTCCACACCAGACCCGTCAAAATATATTCAAACAGCGGCGGTCTTTGCTTTCATTGTCTTGCGTTGCGAAACGTTGGTGTCAGCCAACTGCCCGCAATGCCATGAGTGCAAAAGTGTTGCTTTAAGACGGGGATGCCCCGCCCGGCTTTCTGCCAAAGCAAAAAGCAAACCAAAGACCGTCGCTGCCAGCCAAAACTAACAGAACTTACAAAGAGAAAGACAGCCTTATTTCTCTGAGGTCTGATCCTGGCTGTTTAAAAGATCCGCTTTGCCCATGTTGAAACCGCTTTCTATCCAACGCTCTTCAAGCACATGCAGCCGGTTACCAAGTTCTTTCCCTGGCATCACGCCAGCGTCAATCAAGTCCTGACCTTTGACTGGAAATTCAGGTTTTTCCCACGCTTCGGCAAATGCCACGAGTGACACCATATTATCAGCAGCAGCTTCTTCATCGCGGTTCTGCAGGTGTACAATTTCCAACCGCATTGCATCGATCAACCCTTGTCGCGACCCACGATAAAGCGACCTTGCCAGCTCATCATTCGACACAGGTTGTGCGGGTACCGCAGTAGCGGCCCAATCCGACAATCGGTCCCGCTCGACATTTGAGAACAGCATGCGCTTGGCGATGCCATCTACCGTCTCTCCATGCGGGCGGATCATGGCCATCAAGCGCAGCAAGAAGTCAGGCTCCCAACCAAGAGCCTGTTCGATACGGATCAGCCCGGGAATTGCGTCTATGCCCCATTTCACCGTTTCAGGCAGTACACCGCCAAGAATTCCCGTTGTCCGCATCCACAAAAGCGCGCGGGAAGGGTCAGGGGCAGCAAGCAACTTCTTGAGTTCCATCCAGACCCGTTCAACCGAAAGCCCGGACATCAACATCTTGTTTGCGTTACACGCTTTCAATCCCGCAGCATCCGGCCGTCCACTCCCATACCAGGCAAAGAATCGGAAAAACCGAAGGATGCGCAACGCATCCTCTTTAATCCGCGTATCAGCTTCGCCGATGAAGCGTACTGTTTGCGTCTGGATATCGGTATAACCTTCAACAAAATCGTAGACATATCCACGCCTGTCACAGAACAAACCATTCATGGTCAGGTCACGACGCTGGGCGTCTGCCTCCCAGTCTGTTCCAAACTTTACAACCGCGTGGCGACCATCCGTTTCAATATCTTCCCGCAATGTTGTCACTTCAAACGGCAGTTCATCGATAATTGCCGTAATCGTGCCATGTTCAATACCGGTCGGAACAGCCTTGTAACCACTGGCTTCAAGCCTTGAAACAACTTCCTCAGGCAGCAGGGTTGTACAGAGATCGATATCGCTAGCGGGTGCTTTCATCAATGCGTTGCGTACAGCCCCTCCGGCAATCATCGCCATGCCACCATCGGCACACAGAATATCGAACAGGCTCTGGAGAGGCGTATCCTGCAACCATTCATCGACAATCTGCACACCATCAAGCGGTTTCATGAGCAAACACCCTGTCATGCAGAACCCGGATCATGCCCGCAGTCACACCCCAAATATAGTGCTCCTCATATGGCATCTCGTAATAGTGCCGATCCTTGCCTGCAAAAAATTTCGAGCCCATGACATGATTGGCGGGGTTCATCAGAAATGAGAGTGGCACCTCAAACTTGTATTCCACTTCATCCTCATTGATCAGAAAATCAGCTGAATCTGAGACAATTCCAACCACCGGCGCTATCAGGAAGCCGCTACCGGAATAGTAATCCGGCAATCTGCCCATAACCTCAACTTCGTTGATATCAAGCCCAATCTCCTCCCAGGCTTCGCGCAGGGCCGCCGCCTCCGGTGACGCGTCATCCGCATCAATCTTGCCACCGGGAAAAGCAATCTGGCCAGAATGATTGTTGAGCTTTTCCGTCCGTTTTGTGAGAATAACTTGGGCCTCTCCATTCCGTTCCAGCAGCCCGATCAATACCGCAGCAGGTTTGAAATCCCGCGCAAGCATTTCGTCTTTCGAATCTGGATTGAGCAAAAAATCGCCGTCAAACTCGCCTTCATCGAAAACCAGTTTTCCACGCAGCAGTGATTTTGCATCCGAGAGTGAAAGCCTAAAAGACAAATTCGCACCTATGCGCTGCGCTGAGCGAGTTCTTCGGCAGGCATTATCGGGAAAACCACGCCATTGCTTCTGATCGCGAACATCAACACACCATCGACTTCCACTTCTTCACCATGCGCGATCAACTCATACATGGCAGATCTAACAAACAGACCTTCAAGACGGCCTCTTACATTGACATAAGGTTTTACACCTTCATTTCCTTCGACCGTTACGAAATGCATTGGGTGTTCAGGACCAATCTCAAGAACATCGTCCATATTGGTTCGGCAGGTTATCACCTGTTCGCCATCCTTTTCATGAACATTCATTTCAACAATCAGGAAATGAGCATCTTCGACCACGATCCCAACACGTTCCACTGGCGTAACCAGATAGGTCTTGCCATCGTCATCTTTGCGCAGGACCGAGGAAAACAGCTTTACGAGAGAATGCCTGCCAATGGGCGTTCCCATATAAAACCAGGTCCCATCGGCGCGAATCTCCATGGGAATGTCGCCACAAAAATCTGGATGCCACTTGTCCACAGGCGGCAGGCCTCTCTCCTTGCCGCCAGCTCTGGAAATCAGCGCTTCGAGACCACCAAGCCCTTTCGCAACCGCATCATCCTTCAATTCAGCCATACTAACGTCACTATTCCTCAAGTCTTTGTGAAACTTCCGTATTGAAGTCACACATTCGCCAACTACCATGTTATAGGTACTGACCTATTTAATGGCAAAGCCTAATGCGGAGATTTTCATGAGTGCGATTGATACCAAAATGACCAAAGCCCAGGAAAAAGAGGTCGTTTCTCAGGCTGAAAAAGCGGTCGACGACGTGAAAAAAATCCGCGCAAATGTCAGTGACGTCATTTTCGGTCAGGAAACAGTCGTTGATAACACACTGATCACAATTCTTGCCGGTGGTCACGCTCTCCTCGTTGGCCTGCCGGGACTTGCAAAGACAAAGCTGGTTGAGACGCTGGGGACGGTTCTCGGCCTGGATGACAATCGCATCCAGTTCACGCCTGACCTGATGCCATCAGATATTCTCGGCTCGGAAATCCTGCATCAGGATGAAAAAGGCAATCGCAGTTTCCAATTCGTCAAAGGGCCTGTTTTCGCACAATTGCTGATGGCCGATGAAATCAACCGCGCGTCACCTCGCACCCAGGCAGCTCTTTTGCAATCCATGCAGGAATATCATGTGACAATTGCCGGCCAGCGTTACGATCTGCCGTCGCCTTTTCACGTGTTGGCAACCCAAAACCCGTTGGAACAAGAAGGCACCTACCCGCTTCCCGAAGCGCAGCTTGACCGCTTTCTGATGCAGGTTGATGTGCATTATCCAGAACTTGAAGCAGAGAAGCGCATTCTGTTTGAAACGACGGGTACAAGCGAAGCGACAGCGAAAAAGACGCTCAATGCTGATCGCTTAAAGGAGTTGCAACAACTGGTTAGGCGCATTCCGGTAGGTGAAAGTGTAATCGATGCCATTCTGGAACTTGTCCGGTCTGCTCGTCCCGGCAGCGGCGCGGACAATATTGTTGAATATATCTCATGGGGCCCCGGCCCACGGGCATCTCAGGCATTGATGCTGACATGTCGTGCAAGAGCTCTTCTCGATGGTAGGCTTGCGCCTTCAGTGGATGATGTGTTGGCTCTTGCAGAACCCGTTCTCCAACACCGGATGCAATTGTCATTCGCAGCAAGGGCAGAGAACATTACCGTGCGCGATGTCATTGCCACGCTGAAAGGACGCATCGGCTAATGGCGCCAATCGGCTCATCAGCACCAAGGGAAACCGGTCGCGAGACGATCGAGCGCGCTCGCGCGCGAGCGAGCCTCATTCCCGATTTGCTGGTTGAAGCGCAAAGAGTTGCCAACACGGTCTATTCTGGCTGGCATGGTCGCAGGAAACGCGGCATCGGCGAGAATTTCTGGCAGTTCAGGCAATATTCGCCCGGCGAGAACATGTCTCGAATAGACTGGCGCAGATCAGCGCGTGATGAATCAAACATTTATGTTCAGGACAAGGAATGGCAGGCGACACACACCGTGTGGCTGTGGGTGGATGAATCGCCATCCATGCTGTTCAAATCTGACGCTGCGACCGTTGCCAAACAATCGAGAGCCTTGGTTTTGGCATTTGCCATGGCCGAACTATTGGCACGCAGCGGCGAGCGGGTTGGCTGGTTGGGCGTGACCAGACCCATATTGAGCAGAAACGCTGCGGAACGACTGGCCGAGGCTCTGATCCTCGCCGAACCGCAAATACAGTTTCCCATCAATCCTGATCTTGGGCCCCACAGTGACCTGATCTTGTTCAGTGATTTTCTCGATCCGATTGAAACCAATGCCGAGCGCCTGCAAAACCTTTTCAAACGTGGTGCCAGGGGGCATGTCGTTCAAATCGTCGACCCCGTTGAAGAAGTTTTCCCCTATTCAGGTCGTGTCGAATTCAGTGACCCGGAAACTGGCGAAAAGTTCACTGCTGGCAATGCTGAAACCCTCAAACAGGACTATGAGACAGAAATTGCGACCAGAACGGAAGCAATGCGGCAAAATACAGCTTCAATGAACTGGAGCTTCATCCGGCACCATACAGACA
>JASJDO010000032.1 GCA_030065115.1 Rhizobiaceae bacterium
TCAGAAGCTTTGGGTGCCTTGCATCTGCATTTGAGTGAGAGGGCTTAACATGTTCGGCCTGCCCATAGCATTTGCGTCACCGCTGCTTCTAACCGCGTTACTTTCACTCCCAGTCATCTGGTGGCTACTGCGTTTGACACCCCCTCGCCCGCAGCAGGAGGTGTTTCCCCCAACCCGCATCCTCGCACGATTGAAGGAGAAAGAAGAAACACCAGCACAAAGCCCATGGTGGCTGACACTGTTGCGCCTAACAATGGCAGCTTTGGCAATCATCGCAATGGCTGGACCGATTCTCAATCCGCAACAGTCAACACTCGCAGGTGATGGCCCGGTATTGCTGATCATTGACGACGGATGGGCGTCTGCTGATGAATGGGAAACCAGACTGAATACGGCGAATGCAATCGTAGCCGATGCCAAAGAAGCGGGAAGATCGGTAGCATTATTTAGTACGACTGAGCGTCCGGGCTGGGAAGGTGAGCCAACTGCGCCCGAGCAGGCAGAAGAGCAATTGCTGGCGGCGCAAGCCCGTCCTCTGGAGCCAGATCATGTGCTGACCGCAGAACGCATCACTGCTGTTTTGGGGGATCGGGGTTTTACTGACATTGCCTTTCTTTCTGACGGACTGGAACGCGATGGCACATCAGAGCTGAATTCGGTGCTGAACGGAGACAATTCAAATGTGAACGTCTTCAATACCGAGACTGGCGCCCTTTATGCGATTGAGAAAGTTGCCAACGAACCGCGCCAGATGATCGGCACGTTGATCCGCACAGAGCAGTCTACCGCCGCCGAAGTTGATTTGTCCGCTAAAGATGAGAAGGGGCTCACCATTGCGCAGATACGCGCACGTTTTGAGGCCGGCAGTTCAAGAGCGGAGTTTGTCTTGGATGAGCCAGTTGAACTGCGCAACCAGATTGCACGGCTGGAAACCACTGCCAATCGCAACGCTGCTTCTGTGCAATTGCTGGACGAAAGCAATCGCCGAAGACTGGTTGGCCTGATTTCTGGTGAAGCCTTCGACCAATCCCAACCCTTGCTTTCGCCGCTCTATTATATCGCGCGGGCATTGGAACCTTTTTCTGACATCCGTCGTGCAGATGATGCAAATGTCACCGCATCAGTACCCGATCTGGTCAATCAGGGTGTGAATACAATCATCCTGGCAGATGTTGGCACGATTTCGGAAGCTGCAACCAACCGCTTGAAAGAATGGGTAGAAGGCGGTGGCCTGCTCATTCGCTTTTCCGGGCCTCGACTGGGCGCTGCTCCCACACGCGATCTATTGCCGGTAGACATCAGGCCCGGTGACCGCAGACTTGGCGGCGCGTTGTCTTGGGAAACGCCCAAGCCCTTGGCACCCTTTGAACCTGACAGCCCTTTCTTCGGCCTTGAAGCACCCCGTGAAGTTCTCGTCAGCAAACAACTTTTGGCACTTCAGGAAGCTAACCTTCAAAGCAAGACCTGGGCAGTTCTGGAGGATGGAACCCCGTTGGTCACCGCAGACAAGCGAGGCGCTGGCTGGATCGTCTTGTTCCATGTTGGTTCAGACACTCAGTGGTCGAACCTGCCGCTTTCCGGAACATTTGTTGAGATGCTTCGCAGAACCGTGAACCTCTCGCGCTCCGGACCGACAAACGTGGCCGCGGGAGAGGAAATCGTTCTGCCGCCTTTGCGATTGCTGGATGGTCAGGGAAGTTTTACCGAGCCAGGACCTTCCTCAAAGCCACTTGTGCTCAAGCAAGCAAGCGAAGAATCTGTTACAGTCGAGAACCCACCTGGCCTATATGGAACAACAGATGGTTTTGTAGCGCTCAATCTTTTTGAAGAGGAAACGGAATTGAAGGCTCTTGATTTGGCATCGACGTTTCCGCAGGCCAGTGCCCAGACCTATATCAAGGGCGCGCGCTTCGAATTCAAGAATTGGCTCCTGCTGGCAGCAGGGTTTCTGCTGCTTCTGGATTGTCTGGCAGTTCTTTGGATGGCGGGTACGCTCAAGTCGTTGACACGTGGGCGTGCTGCTTCCACAGCCATGATTACAATGGCATTCGGCACAATGGTGTTCGCAGCCACCACTGATCCTGCACAAGCACAGGAAAGTGAAATTGACTTTTCTTCGGCGCTCGAAACCCGCCTCGCCTATGTGGTGACAGGAATACAAGAAGTCGATGAGATATCAGAAGCAGGATTGCGAGGCCTGACTCTTTACATCAGCAGCAGAACGGCGCTCGAACCCGGGCAACCCATTGGTATTGATATCGCCGATGACGAGCTCGCTTTTTATTCGCTGCTCTATTGGCCGGTTGACCCACGCGCAGAATTGCCATCAGCCGAAGCCATGGCCCGCATTGATGCCTTCATGAAGGAAGGGGGTAGTGTCTTGTTTGACACGCGCGATCAGATTTCAGGTGTGCTTGGTGGAACATCCAGTTCACCTGCAGCGATCGCGTTACAGCAAATTCTCTCCGGTCTGGATGTCCCTGCCCTTGAACCAGTTCCGGAAGACCATGTGCTGACAAAGTCATTCTACCTTCTTGATACGTTTCCCGGCAGATATGCGGGTGGTGATCTATGGGTACAGGTTTCAGAAAACTCTGAAGAACAGGAAGGTCGCCCGGCCCTTGTTGGGGATGGAGTATCCTCCATCCTGATCACCAGCAATGATTTCGCTGGCGCCTGGGCTGTCGACAACGACCTGAGCCCGCTATTGCCAACCATCCCGCCCGACCCGGCGCAACGCAATTATGCATTCCGATCCGGTGTGAATCTGATGATGTACGCGCTGACAGGAAACTACAAATCTGATCAGGTTCATTTGCCAGCCCTGCTAGAGCGTTTGGGTCAATAGGAAATCGCAAGCCATGGAAAATCTCAGCATAGCCTTTGCTCCTGAATTACCAGTCTGGCTGATATCCATTCTGTGCCTGGCAATTGCCGCTCTGTGTCTGATAGGGCTGATTGGAAAAATCCGCGGCAGTTTCGTGCGAACCATTGCAGGCGGATTGGTCGCCCTTGCTCTGTTCAACCCATCCCTGTTGCAAGAAGATCAATCTGACCTTTCAACCGTCATTCCTTTGATTGTTGACGAAACAACCAGCCAAAAACTCAATGCGCGTGACATTGAAACAGCCAATGCAGTGTCGGAAATCCGATCGCAATTTGAACGGTTGAATGGATTTGAACTGCGCGAAGTCTCCGTATCAGATCGTATTTCGCAGACAAGCGATGTGTCGAGTGCCTTGTTCTCAGCACTGGACACTGCGTTGCAGGATGTACCTCCAAATCGTGTCGGCGGCGCAATTTTCGTGACCGATGGACAGGTTCACGATGTTCCTGAAGCAGATCAAGAAAGCGGATTTAAACCACCGCTTCACGTTATGCTGACCGGCAAGGAAGATGAAAAAGACCGCCGGATTGTCCTTAAGAACGCGCCACGTTTTGGTGTCGTTGGTGAACAGCAGGAAATTCTGTATGAGATAGAGCAAACCGGATTTGGCACGTCAGGGCCGGTCGAGGTTACTATCAGTCTCGATGGGGAAGTTGTAACCGTTGACCAGATATTACCCGGTGAAGAAGCAAGTTTCATCTTCGATGTGCCCCATGGGGGGAAGAACATCATTGAGCTGAGTGCAGAAGTGGCAGAGGATGAAATAACCGACACCAACAACCGCACCTTTACCACTCTTAATGGAATTCGCGAAAACCTTCGGGTGCTTCTCGTATCGGGAGAACCACATGCTGGTGAGCGTACCTGGCGGAACCTTTTGAAATCTGATGCTTCTGTTGATCTGGTGCATTTCACAATTCTTCGCCCGCCGGAAAAACAGGATGGCACACCCATCAACCAGCTCTCGCTCATTGCTTTTCCAACCCGCGAGCTTTTCATTCAGAAGATTGATGAATTCGATCTGATTATTTTTGACCGATACAAGCGCCGTGGTGTTTTGCCGGTGCTCTATTTTGATAACATCGCACGGTATGTGCAAAATGGCGGCGCTGTCCTCGTTGCAGCTGGCCCCGAATACGCGCAGACAACGAGCATCGGCCAAACGCCGCTCAATCAAGTCCTTCCAGCCCTTGCAAGTGGCAACGTTCAGGAACGCCCATTCAAGCCGCAGCTCTCTGAGCTTGGACAAAGACACCCTGTTACCCGTGAGCTTGATGGCTGGAACGAAGAAGAGCCTGAATGGAGCCGATGGTTCCGGTCAATCGACGTGGGCGAGGCACAGGGTGAGACGGTCATGGTCGATGACAATGAGAATCCGTTGCTGGTACTTCAACGCCACAATGAAGGTCGGGTCGCGCTCTTTTTGTCAGATCATGTCTGGTTATGGTCGCGAGGCTTTGAAGGCGGTGGACCTCATGTTCAATTGCTACGCCGACTTGCTCATTGGTTGATGAAAGAGCCAGAACTCGAAGAAGAAAGACTGACCGCTGAAACACAAGGCGAAGATTTAATGATCAGTCGCCAGAGCATCAATGATACGCCGCCAAGCGCGACAGTGCTATCGCCATCCGGCCAAGAGATCGAACTGGAACTCACCGAAACCGAAACAGGCCGCTGGACGGCTACTTACAAGACCGATGAGATCGGACTTTATCGTGTTGGCAATGGAGAATTGACCGCACTTGCACAAGTTGGCCCCGCAAATCCCAGAGAACTGGCAGCTGTTGTCAGCACGGCAAGCCTGCTCGCCCCAATTGTGGATGCAAGAGATGGATCCATCACACGCGTTCAGTCAGACGGTGTCCCCAGGTTTGTGAGTGTAGGCGAAAGCGGGACACGATCAGGTCGCGGCTGGGCGGGTGTGGTCAATCGTAGTGCCTCAGTGCTTAACGGAATCAACCGCATTCCGCTTTTCACTGGCTTGTTGGGCTTGGCGCTGCTTCTGCTGGCATTTGCTGCCACCTGGTATCGCGAGGGCCGCTAGTCAGCCTCACACGGCACGTGATGCAACACCTGTAACCGCATCAGAACTCTCCTGCAGATAGCAAACCAATAGCCTGTGCGGATCAACAGGACCCGGCATAAGAATGTTTCCCGGAGGTACTTTTTCAAATCCAAAGCGCGCGTAATAAGGTTCATCACCGACAAGGATAATATGCGATTCACCCGCACCTCTGGCAGCTTCAACCGCCTTCTCCATCAGGCTTTTGCCAAACCCGCAATTTTTGAAATCCGGTTTGACGACAAGTGGCCCGAGTACAAGACTATCTTGTTCACCAACCTTGATACGGGTCAATTTGACTGAGCCTATGAGTTCTCCCTGATGGTACAATACAAAAGACAATTCAGGGATGGACGCCACTCCCTCACGCAAACGGAATGCAGTTCTGGCAAAACGCCCGGGGCCAAATGCAATGGCAGACAGTTCCTCTACTGCTTCGGCATTTTCAGGTTTTTCCAATAATATTTCGGTGGTGGAGGATTTCATGGTTTGGGCTCCGAGCATGTTTCACTCTGGCCCTCAGTCAGGACCAGTCAGACGAGCGGGTTTACGCGACCGCTGCGCGTAACGATTCGTCGTCGGAATGTGATGCGATGCATCATGCTCGTGGTTTCCCTTAAACTACCAAATGTCAGCTAACACAGGTTTGACAACAGGTCCAAGAAAAAAATCGGTTTGGAACTGAACAGCTACCAGTGGTCAACCTGCTCGGTACGCCGCCTCAACTCCTCTATTCGCCTGCGGGTTGCCCTGGTTGTGTCTTCGGGCAACGAATGCTCCTGGAAAAATCCGATTTCCGCAATCTCCCTGTTCGGCGTAAATCCACTGATATCAGGGTCTTCATGAAGGTGAAACAAAGCAACATGATCACGAGGAGAAGCATTTTGGTTGAAATACAATCCAAAAAGCGAGAGTGATCCCCGAATGTTGATACCGGTTTCTTCACGCACTTCCTTTATGGCTGCGTCTACAAAGGTCTCTCCCCGCTCAACGCCCCCACCGGGAAAGTACCAACCAGAAACATAGGTATGCCGTACTAGCAGAAACTCACCATTGCTGTTCTCGATAGCCACACGCACGCCCAAAGTCATGGGACGCTTTAAGAGGAACCACCAATGAAAGAGCTTACGAGCAACCCAATGATCTGCCATGAAAGAAGCAATACTCAGGATACCAGCGGTATTCAAGCTTGCCGTCTTGATGATGCAATAGTATGAGCCAATCATGTTTCGACTTGCCCATATTTCTGATGTCCATCTGTCACCCTTGCCAGACCTCAAGTTTCATCAGCTGCTCAGCAAGCGCATTACCGGTTATTTGAATTGGAAGCTCAACCGCAAACACAAGATCGGTGATGACTACCTGACACCGCTTCTGGATCGCATGAAAGCCATGTCGCCTGACCATACGGTTGTGACCGGAGATTTGACGAACCTTGCATTACCTGCGGAAATTGCAAGGGCACGCAAATTCCTGGATTCACTGGGTGGGCCTGAAAATGTATCTGCGCTTTGCGGCAATCACGACGCCTATGTGCCAGGATCAGTGAAAAAGGCTATTCAGGCTTGGATGCCTTATCTTTCTTCAGAAGAAACGCCCATTACGTCAAAACACAGCTTCCCCTACTTGCGCAGGCAAGGCGATATTTCATTGATAGGCTGCAATTCCGCAGACGCTACTGCTCCATTTATGGCGACCGGATATTTTCGGAAGAAACAGGCAAAAAAACTTGGTTCGTTGTTGGAAGAAACCCGCGGCACGTTTCGTATGGTGATGATCCATCATCCTCCGATTGCCAAAGCGACTCCCTACCACAAGCGCCTTATCGGGATAAAACACTTCCAGAACGCCATTCGTGGACAAGGCGCCGAACTGGTGTTGCACGGACACACCCATATGCCGGACTACAATGAGATCGAAGGCGCAGGCATGAAAGTTCCTGTAATCGGCGTTCCTGCCGCAGGCAATGGCGTTGAGCTGATCAAACCGGTCGGCAGATTCAACCTGTTCGATATTGAAAAAAAACAATCAGGATGGGAAATGCACTGGACTGCATTTGACCGGGGTGACCAAGGCGGGGAACCGCTGGAAGACCGCAGGTTTGTCTACTGAGCAATTTGTTTCGCCAGCCAATCAGAAAACGGAGCCAGCTGGTCAGTTGCATGCAAAGCAAACATAACCCCGCCAGCCATCAACACACCAAACAAAAACCACCTGAATGACGAAACAACCACATCCTGCCCGGAGAGATTTTCCTGCTCGCTGTCTTTTGAACCAATTGCTCCGGCGTTTGTTTCATTTTCTGATGGAGTATCTAAGCTGTTCTCGCCCAGTTGCGACTTTAGGTAAATCCAGTCCCCTTCCAGCATGCGTTCGCGTTCCAACAGTCGTTCAGCAACGTAGTCGGTGACGCGCCTGCCTATTTTCTCTCGATTTCCAGTATTTCCAAGTATGGTTCGCCCAAGACGGGTATCTTTGACGAATTCATAGGTTCTCCCGTCTTTTCCCAGTCGAATGAAGGACGTCATATCAATCCATAATCTGGGGGTATCACCTTTAGTCAAAGCGAAATCAAACATCTCGACATTCGTTGGAACTTCGGCGAACACTGGAGCAAGGTCCTCTGCCAACAACTCAAGCCTACTGAATTTGGCATGGCGCATTTCAACGACCACGTCATCACGGTCTGCCTGCGCGGATTTCACCTCCCGCATTGCAGCTGCAAGGTCATGAAACTTGCGCTCTATATCTTTTGCTTCAAGGTCTTTTTCAGCCATTCTATCTCTCACGCGGTAGAAACTGTTTACCCTTCTTTAACCATGATAGTTGGGCAAACAGGGCAGAAATGCAAGCAGAAACAGATTTAGACGAACCGCGAACTAACGCTATGCGCGTCCGAAAAGAATGTTTCCAACCAGCTTGTCCCGGCCATACACATCCTTATGAAACTTGATTTTTCCGCCTTCAACCCAAGCCGTAAAATAGGCGAGATGAATGGGCAGATGTTTCTTCAGGTTCACCCTCTGCGTCTCATTGGTTGAGAGCATTTTATCAATCTTTGACTTGCTCAGGCTTCTTCCAAACAACCGCTCTGCAAACTCCAACGGCTTGTGGACACGAATACAACCGTGAGAAAATGCGCGACTGCTCTCATTGAAGAGTTGTTTCGCTGGCGTATCGTGAAGATAAATATTCAACCGGTTTGGCAACATGAACTTGACCTGCCCCAGAGCGTTCTTTCCCCCTGGTTGTTGAACAATTCTGTAAGGGAAGTTATTTCCCCTGACAGAATTCCAGTCAACCGAATGGGCGTTCATCGCCGGTGCATCTGCTTTCCAGCTCGTATAAACCTTGTAATTGTTACGCTCCAGATAACCGGGATCTTTCCGCAGCTTCGGCAAAATTTCGTTGCCAGCGATCGATCTCGGCACCGTCCATGTTGGGTTGAACTCTGCATATTGAAGCGTGTGACTGAACATCGGTGTCTTGTGATACGGCTTGCCCACCACCACGCGGCGGCGATCGCTCACCTTACCCTTGTCATAGATCATAAGTTCAAACGCAGCCTGATTGACCAGAACATGGCGTTTACCCAAATCACGGGGCAACCAACGCCAGCGCTCCATATTGACGATGATCTGACGTGCCTTGGCACCTTTGGCGCCCGAAAGCGCTTTTCTCAATGCCAGATACTGCGGATGTGCCGGGCGCAATTGCGCAATCGCCTTCGATGGCCCTTTACGGGCCGCAACTTTCAACCATCCTGAAATATCGGCCTTTTTACGAGAAATGATAATATCAGGCTCTGAGACAGAAGGCGTGGTCCGCCCGGCAGAAATATCCCTGCCATATTTCCAGAACGACTGGCTCAAATATAGTTCGGCCGCTGCGAGGTCTTTTCCACTCAAACTCTGGATGTTCTTGGGAAGTGCAGAAAGATAAGCGCGCGGATCAAGGCCATCAGCACCTGCAGCACCCAACACTTTAACCAGTTCGGCACCCTTTTTGTTCAATCCCTTCGTACCGGTCCAAATCCCCTTGCCAAGCCGACCTCTGTAATATTTCTTCAACGGACCCAGATCGACCACTGTGCCATTCCAATTGAGCGCATCGCCGCGCATTACAGATGCAACACTTGCGGCGTTAGCGTATTGACTGCTGGCGGTAGCAAATCCAACCGACAAGACACCGGAAACAAAACCGCGTCTGGATATTGTGATTTGTCTCATTTGATTATCCGACAATTTGTAGCCCACTCTCACTCTAACCATTTGCCTGACAAAGAAAAAGTCGTATTCAGAGATATGGCGTCTTTGTGATTGACATGCAGATACATATTTCGTGATGAAATAGCGTTTGAACAAAGGGCCGGAAAATCACCCGATTTTCGACCATAGCCCGTCAAGATTGGTGGCCAAATTCATGTCACCCGCAGCGGCAATTCCGCAAGTCTGCGGCCTAGTGATAGGGAGAAATACTATGAAGAAACTTATTCTGGCACTGACCTTTGGTACTTTTGCAGTTTCGTCTGCACTTGCTGAAACATCGTTTAATACAGTGGATGCTGACGCCAATGGCGGAGTAACTTATGCAGAAGCAGTGAACGCTGGTATGCCTTGGAGTGAAGAACAGTTCAACAATGCCGACCAAAATGCAGATGGCGTTCTGGACGAAACTGAATTCAAGGCTGCTCTTCTTTAAGCGCTTGATTCTGAGAATTTAATACCGCCCCGGATATTCCGGGGCGGCTTGAATTCAGTTTACACCAAACGATTTACAGCGCTGACAAGCGCTTCGAGGGAAGCTGCCACAATGTTGGAATTCACACCGACACCGAAAAGCTTTTTGCCTGCAGACTCGATTTCCATATAGCAAATCGCTGTTGCATCCGCGCCTGATTTGAGCGCGTGCTCCGAATAGTCGAGGACTGATATTTCAACACCCAAATGCTTGTTGATCGCATCAACAAATCCATCAATCGGGCCGGTCCCCTCTCCATGAATTTTGATTTCCGAACCATTGTCGGTGATCTTCGCTTCCAGATCGCGCAATTTACCGCCGCCGGGAGCAGGCACAGTTGTGTGATCCAGGTATTTGTATCGACCGTTTGGCTGCCTTACATACAATTCCTGAAAGACCTCATGGATGCGCGCTGATGGCAGCTCCCGCCCCTCTTCATCGGTGATACGCTGAACTTCTTCGCGCATCTCGATTTGCAGGTTTCTCGGAAGATTGATGCCGTAATCCTGAGCCATAATATAGGCAATGCCGCCCTTACCGGATTGCGAATTGATGCGGATAATCGCTTCATAAGTACGCCCGACATCTTCTGGATCAATCGGCAAGTAGGGAACTTCCCACAGTGGTTTGTTGGCCTTTTCAAGCGCTTTCATACCCTTGTTGATGGCGTCCTGATGAGAGCCTGAAAACGCCGTATAAACCAGTTCACCAACATACGGATGACGCTCGGGAATTCGCAATTGATTGGAATATTCATAAACATCCTTCATGCGCGGGATGTCAGAACAATCAAGCATCGGGTCTACGCCTTGCGTGAACATGTTCAAAGCAAGCGTCACCAGATCGACATTACCGGTTCGCTCTCCATTGCCAAACAATGTACCTTCAACCCGGTCCGCACCCGCCATCAATCCCAGTTCCGTCGCAGCGATACCGGTTCCGCGATCATTGTGCGGATGCAGCGACAGAATAATGCTGTCACGATTGTCCAGGTTACGGCTCATCCATTCAATCTGGTCTGCATGGATGTTTGGCGTCGACATCTCGACGGTTGCAGGCAGGTTCAGGATCAGCTTGTGTTCAGGATCTGGCTCAATTACTTCAGTGACCGCGTTACAGATCTCCAGAGCAAAATCCAACTCTGTGCCCGTGAAGCTCTCCGGGGAATATTGGAACCGATATCCACCTCCAGCTTTCTCTGCCATGTCACGGATCATTTTCGCAGCATCAACAGCAATCTGCTTGATGCCGGCACGGTCTTGTCCAAAAACAACGCGCCGCTGCAACTCAGAAGTAGAATTGTAGAAATGAACAATCGGATTATGGGCACCTTCAAGCGATTCAAACGTTCGCGTAATCAATTCCGGACGACACTGCACGAGAACCTGAAGCGAAACATCCTCTGGCACATTGCCCTGTTCCACGCACCAGCGGGCAAAATCAAAGTCCGTTTGTGAGGCAGAAGGAAATCCGATTTCGATTTCTCTGAAATTCATGTCCAGCAGCAAGCGGAACATACGCTCCTTGCGATCTTGGCCCATCGGGTCAATCAAGGCCTGATTACCGTCCCGAAGGTCAACAGAACACCAAATCGGCGCTTCTGTTATGGTCTTGGAAGGCCAGGTGCGGTCGCTGAGGTCTACCTGCGCATAAGCTTGGTATTTTTCTGCAGATTTCGGCATGACAGCCGATTTGCTTGCGTCGGTCATTTTCTTTTTCCGTTCAAAAATCGCACGCGTCGAATCACATGTTCATGGTGCGTTGTAAATGCTGAATTTTCATTAAAAGGGGAGAGCAATGCCAGAGGCGGGATCGACCGCCGGGTGCTCTCTTATGCCATAGCCCGACGATCGCAACTAAGTGCGAGTAGAAGAAGGGAAAGGAGAGCAGACCGATAATTCATTCTGAAGAAACTAATTTAGCTTCAGGAGAAGCGCAAGCTCTTATTTGACGCTATTCATCTAAGTTCAACGGCACGCCGTCTGGCGCGCCGTTACGGAATAGCCAAGTTATGGCGTGATGTTGTTGGAAAGGGTATTGCAGCCGACAATGGCAGTTGTATATCCGTCGACTATATTGTCTGCGCAGATCATGCGAGCAGAACTACCGATTGAGATTCCGGCTGCACCAGAAGCAACACCCGGGTTCATAACCCTGTTACCCTGAATGATCGTGTCCGCCATACTGCCAATCAGTATGCCAACGTTGGTACCGGGACCAAAGACATTGGCTATTGTATTGTCTTTGATGACATTAAGAATGCCACCACTACTCAATCGAATTCCATTGCTGGTCGATGTTTCATTGATGCTTGCAAAGGAATTACCGACAATATGAGAACCGGATAAAGCTTGCGGACCGCTGATAATGCCGGACGCCCCTTGCAAGACCGAGCTGCTTCCAATATCGAAAAACTGATTGTTTTCTATTCGGTGCGCAGCACCGTCAATGATCATACCGGCGCTTGTCGCACCTTCAATCAGAAGGTTTTCATATCGATGCCCCGCAGTATTTAACCCGCTGGCTGAAATTGCTGCAGCAAAGCCACGAATGGTTCCGTTTCGTATTGTGATATTTCTACGGCCCACTGATGCAAATGCCGTGGCAAGTGTCCCGTCACCGCCTGCCAATCCACCGACACGCCAACCATTCAGGTCGATCACTACATTGTTGGCTTCAATGGAAATTATGTTGCCCGCCGCCAGATTTGTCCCGAGATTTCCTTTCAAACAGTAAATTCCAGATGCGTTAATTACCGTCGGGATTGTTGTAATTTCAGTACAATCGGTTATCTCTGCATGCGCGGGCGCTTGACCAATACCCGGTAAAGAAGCAAGCGCCATGCCCAACGCCAAAAATAGATTTTTCATTGTGTGATCCTTCCATATTCTGCCAGCTAACTGACAGCCCTAAACCGCCCGAAACACGGTTCTACAGATCACAAGCCTAGCGGTATAATGCCGGAAATTGTGTGCTCAGATGCACATGACCGTGCTCAAATATCCTCAAAATCACCAGAACGCCCCTTGCCTGCCGCGAAACGGGCAGCGCCCGCAACACCAACGTTCAGCACTTCCTGCGCGCTTCCCCTCCATTCCTGACGCATTGCATCTCGTTCAGACATTCCGTGTTGAGTGCGAAGCGACCTGCGATCAGCATTCATGCAGCTCTGCGGGAATCTGGTGAGTGAATGCGCAAGCTCCTCGGCTTTGGCACGGGCCTGACCTTCCGGCACCACATACTCACAAAGCCCGATGCGGAGCGCCTCTTCCGCATCCACCCGCCGACCGGTTAGAATGAGGTCGGCTGCTCTCCCTTCCCCCACAAGGCGGGGAAGGCGAACCGTGCCGCCATCAATTAATGGCACTCCCCACCGCCTGCAATAAACGCCCATGAAGGCGGTTTCCTCCATCACGCGCATGTCTGCCCAAAGCGCCAACTCCATTCCACCAGCCACCGCAGGCCCTGAAACCGCAGCTATTACAGGTTTGGAAAGGTCAAGCCTGCTCGGCCCCATGGGCGCCATTTTCGGCTCACCTTCATCACCAAAATCATAATCTTTCATTGAATCTGGATGAGAGATATCTGATGCCCGTTTCAAATCCCAACCTGCACAGAAACAGCCGCCCTCTCCCCAAAACACAGCAACCAAAGCTGTTTCATCCCGGTCAAATTCCAAAAACGCTTCATAGAGCGCTTTCGCATGTTCCGGGTCCATGGCATTGCGCGCTTCGGGCCGCGAATGGATAATGGTCCAGACAGGACCTTGTTTCTCGATACGTGTCGGCATGCATCCTCCCTTTGTGCAGACCTGCACATTGCTTGCAGAAATCTTGTGCTATCATGGCTTGATGCGTGGTATTGCTGCAAGGACAACGGAGAAGAAAATGCGCACCAGATTTGTAACTCTCCCGCTGATTTTTGCGCTTGCGGCTTGCACATCAACAGATGTGGGTGGGCTGAAACTCGAGCAAAGCACAACGAGCAGTCCCGCTTATTCGGCCTATTTGGAACCACTGGTCACTGACTGCATAGTGGCGATTGATTCAGGAACATTGAACCCGGACGAGATACTGGAACGCGGGTTTGAACCACATCAAACTGGATTTCGAAAAACCGTTCAATCTGGTTCTGCAAACCCAAGTCCTGATACTATCGCGATCTCTTACAACAAGGACCAGGCCGATTGTGTCATAGCCACGTCGTTGAATTTGGGAACCCAATCAGAACTGTTTGTTTCCCTTAACCGCCAACTCACAAATACTGGTTATGTGAAAGCGAATGAGGTGCGCAGCCTGTTTGGCTCCACAATTTTTGACTTCAAAAAGGGCAGCCAGACCGTGCGGGCGACGGCCCATATACCAGAGCAGAACGCGCCAAGAAACCGCGTTACCCTTGTTTCATTGACCAAAATTGGTTAGCCGCCAAACCTTCTGGCATGGCGGCAGGGACTAAGAAGACCTTAAGTATCATTTCTTGGAATACGGATTTCCTGCCCAGCGAAAATCAGGTTTGGATTGCTGATAATGTGCTGATTTGCCTCAAGAATGGGTTGGAAGTCTCCATTTCCATAAGCATCTTGCGCAATCTTCGTCAGCGTATCCCCGGACTGCACGACATAGTTTCGGTATCCTGTGTAGCCCGGCAAAATTTTCGGACCGAACAAAACGGGTATCGTCACCGAGGGGCCGTTTTCATTTCCCGTATCATCCGCGAGCCTGAGAAACAGCCGAGTCAGTTGAAACGCTGGATTTTCAGGGATCGTGATCTCTCCCTGAAATTGCTTCAGCGCCAGTGATCCGACATTGGTGAATGATGAAAATTCATCGTGTCCATCCGAGACATTGATTGTCAGCGTACCTTCGAAAGCTACAGCACTTCCTGAAATCAGGATTGTGCTGTCGACAAGATCAAATGGCTGTGGTTGTTGGATGTTCAAATTGCTGGTCATAACGAGGTATCCTCCTGTTAAAGAAGCCCCCGCAGTAAAGTCAGATTATCACAATCTGAATATTAAAGACGTGCAAGAGAACACATCGATGCTATCACCAGTTCAAAACTGTTGTGTTGCTGAACACATCGAAGCAATTTCAAAGCGAAACCTTATTTTGTGTGCTAATAGGAGATGTTGCCAGCAACCGTATCGCAATCATTATAATTGAAAGTAAAGCCGGACACCTCGTTCCCAATGCAAGCAATGTTGTCATTGGAGCTACTGGCTTTCCCACCAATTCCCACGTTTCCACCGGCACCCGTACTAACCGTATTGTTTTTCAGAAGCACGCGATCTGAAAGTTCCACATAAATACCGTATTTTTCAGAAGCATTTTTCAAATCGAATACGTTGTTATTTGTGACTTTTACATCGTTCGCATTGCTGATTCTTATTCCATAAATTCTATCCGTTTCATCGACACCTGAAACGGTATTTCCCTCAATGATTATGCCAGTACCAGACTGCGCGTTTATTCCCCTAATTCGAGAAAATATATTACTAGCTCCAATATTTATTATTTTGTTTTGACGGATCGTTACGTTGCTACCATTCGATGCGATTGATCCCCCTCGAATGTTGTCAAAAAGCATGTCCTCAATTGTATGACCAATTGAATCAGTTCTACCACCATTCAGCAAAATACCCTGTCCGAAACCTCGAATAATGCCATTTCGAACGGTTAAGTTTCTGCGACTATCGGCACGAATTGCAATTGCGCTAGTATTAGGACCTGCAGCTGCACCGCCAAGCTTCCAACCATTAAAATCAATCGTTACATTATTCACGTTGACCGTAATCGCGGCACCATTTGGAATATTGGTGCTCAAATCGCTCTTCAGACAATAAACTCCTTGTGTATTGATGATCGCTGGCACTGAGGTAATTTCGACACATTCTGTGACTTCCGCCTTTGCATCTGAAGACCCAAAGGCAAGTGATATGGCGACTGCTGCGGTGCTTAAAATAGTGTTTCTCATAACTGTTCCCCCGGAACATAACGTGTTGATCTTGGGGAGACAGATATGAAGTGTAGGTTTCAGGAATATTTCTGATCTGCACAAAAGTGTTTCAATTGCGTTTCAGCAAGTAACCTGCACTTTTCGATGAGCGAGACAGGCAAACTCCGGCAGTGATACGGACGATATCTCCTGGGATCACCGACCCAAATGGGCGACCACGTTCTCGATCATGCGCATGCCGGCCTCACCACCTAAAGACATGATGGATTCCGGATGGAACTGCACAGCCGCAACCGGCTCGGTCTGATGCTCAATCCCCATCACAATGCCATCACTGGTAACAGCTGTAACAGTGAACTCGTTCGGCAGTTTTTGTGCCGCTGCATGGATGGAGTGATAACGGCCAATCGTGATTTCATCCTCAAGACCTGAGAAAACCAACCCTGGTTCAGTGATGGAAATCCGCGACGGCTTGCCATGCATCGGCACTTCAAGTTGCTGAAGTTCGCCACCATAGCTTTCCGCAATCGCTTGCAAACCAAGGCAAACACCAAAGATCGGCAGATCACGCGCACGGGCTTTTTCGATTGTATCTGCACAATTGAAGTCCTGCGGGCTTCCAGGCCCCGGCGACAGAACCACGAGATCGGGCTTGTGTTGATCGAGAATATCTTCCGCAATGGGCGAACGAACCGTTACAACTTCCGCACCCGTTTGGCGGAAGTAATTGGCCAGCGTATGTACAAACGAGTCTTCGTGATCGACCAGCAAAATCTTGCGCCCCTCACCCACTTTGGCTGTGGCTCGTGAGCTTCCAGCATCATTTGCCTTGCCGGCTTCGCGTATCGCGGCAAGCATGGCGGAAGCTTTCAGCTCTGTCTCTTTTTCCTCTTCCATCGGATCGGAATCGAAGAGCAACGTTGCTCCAGCGCGCACCTCCGCAATCCCGTCCTTAATGCGCACAGTCCGCAATGTAAGGCCCGTGTTCATATCTCCGTTGAAATGCACGATACCCACTGCCCCGCCATACCAGGCACGCGGGCTCTTTTCGTTCTCTTCGATATAGCGCATTGCCCAGAGTTTCGGCGCGCCAGTAACGGTGACTGCCCAGGCATGCGAGAGGAACGCATCAAACGCATCCATGCCTTCACGAAGGCGCCCTTCAATATGATCTACGGTATGAATGAGTTTTGAATACATCTCAATCTGGCGTCGTCCGATCACCCGAACAGTTCCCGGTTCGCAGACGCGCGATTTATCGTTGCGATCCACATCGGAACACATGGTGAGTTCAGACTCATCCTTCTTGGAGTTCAGCAATTTGAGAATTTGCTCGCTGTCCTCAATCGCATCCCGCCCACGCTTGATGGTGCCCGAGATCGGGCAGGTTTCGACACGACGGCCAGAAACACGAACAAACATTTCCGGAGAGGCGCCTACAAGATATTCCTGATCCCCCAGATTGATGAAGAATGAATACGGCGACGGATTGGTGTGTTTCAACTTGCGGGAAATGTCGGCTGGCTGAGTTTTGCATTGCTCAAAAAACATCTGCCCCGGCACGACCTCAAACAAGTCACCCCGAATGAATTTTTCCTTGGCACGTTCCACCAGGGAAGCATATTCACCCGGATTATGATCGCCTTTGGGTGGAACCACATCGCTGGGCTTGAAGGGCTCTGAAACAATTTCGCGCTCGATCGAACGGGTTGAAACTTCGCCAATCGAGAACTCATATTTGTCGTGCCAGGCAATGGCCTGATGGTGGTCAACAACAAGGATTTCATCCGGCAAAAACAACACAAGATCGCGCTGGCCGTCGCCGCGCTCCATTTTAAATTCCAGATCATCAAACTGGAACGCAAGATCATAGCCAAACGCACCAAACAACCCGAGATTGGGATCTTCATCGCTACGGAACATGTCAACAATTGCTCGAACAACGGAAAATACGGTTGGCGCTCGGGACCGCTCTTCCTCATTCAGAATTCGTCCACCATCTTTGACCTGTATTTGAATCGAGTTATTTTCACGCTCTGCACTCGCCACATGATCATGTGGCAAAAGCGCGGTAAGCATCGGTTCGAGGAAAATCTGACCGCGTTTATTGTAAGCGATGATCGACACACTCCGCCCCTGCGCCTCGATGCCCAGTGGAGGATTTACAATTGCGGTATCCCAGCGAGTATACCGGCCCGGATATTCATAGTTGGATGAAAGGACTGCGCCCCGTTCTGCATTGACCCGATCAAGCGTATGATCGATGGCAGTCGCGTAATCAGCCGGAAAACTCTCCCGCTCGACGCGAATACCGCCTGCGGTTTCAAACTCAAGTGTTGCCGATACCATTTGGCATCTCCCCTTTTTGCCAGCCCCGAGACAAGACAAAACAAAAGCCGCTCGGGTTACCGGCGGCCTCTATCAATTCACACAAAAAATCAGTGACCGCTATATCAGCGAGTCCACCACCAGTTTTGTGCAAGAATGTTTCTCATGAGAATTTTGTAGCGGTAGCCGTCTGCCAACGCAAGCGCTTTTCTGTTTGTGGTTCCGGACAAAGGGCGAGGAGGCCTGTTCCGGGCGGATTGGACCAGACCTCCCCATTTTGAAAACCTGCCCTTGGGCAGGTACACGCCGTACCGGTTAATAGCAGGGGGACCGGAACATCGTGTCTCGTGCGTTGGAGCATCCAACGTAAATCATGTATACATTTTTAGGTTGGTTCTGTAAATAAAATACTACTTTAAGTTGTATATTGTTATACATCAAGTTTCAGGGATATTACCTATTGTTTTTCAGACGCTTACAGAATTTGCTCAGCGCACTTAAATAGTGAACATCGGACAAGGATCGCTTGGATCGCCAAACTCTATCTCTCTAACATAGGTTGTAGACGAATCGCCCTACTAGCGGTCGAGCACATCCCTGATTTCAACAAGGTTTGAACGCACGCGAAGCAAATCAAAACCAATCGATTCAAGATGAGATTTGATCAAGCTCGATGCGCTGCCATTGGCAACGACGAAAGGCTGCGTTCGGATGACATCCTTCAACTGCTCATCAACACGACCCCAGAGATTATTCAGGTTCCGCTGCTCAAACACATTGCGGAAGTCACTGCGCATGGCTGTCAGAATGCCGTGATAGGCATAGAGCTGACCATAAGCGAACCAGAACCGATCATCAGCACGCCGATCAAAACCCAAAGCACTTGCTTCTTTCATACGGCGTTGCAGAATGTCAGACGTTGATCCGATATCAGCTGTCACGCGATCCAGAAACTGAAGCAGGTTATCGGCGCGTGTATCAAAATCTGCTGAGCAGGACGCCAACTCTGTATTGAAAGCAGACAATTTCTTGCGCGCATCGCGCAACCGCGCTTGCGTTGATGGCTGAAGGAATGGCGGAGAGAAGGTGAAAACCCACGCGTCTTCGCGGTAATTAGCGGCTTCACGGGCTTCTTGCAGGTTCTGGTTTACAGAAGACGTGCCACGCACACGACCCAGGCGGTCAACCAACTCAACGGCTGTACGTCGCACAACCTGATTTTTACCCAATTGGAATGCGGCCCGATTGTCAAAGAAGGGGGTATCTTTCCAATCCCAGATAAAGAACAGCCCGGCCTTGTAAAACGGATTAGAAGGCACCCATGCCCCTTCATCCACATTGGAGCTGATCAAATCAGAAGCAACCTGCACCATTGCTGAGGGTTGGCACTGGCCGGACGCGAGTGTTTCGCCCGCTCCTTTTTCAACGCTCTCAATGCTATATTTGGAAGCGTAGTTTTCATCGCCAATTGTCCATATCTGGGTAATGAACAATAAGTAGGCATAGCTGATAACGATAAACGCCAGGATGATGAAAACCGGAATTTTGATGAACCAGCCACGACCACGCAGCCACGCTCGAAACGCAATAAACGGCCACAAAAGCCAGGCAATGACCATGCCGATTCCACGGCCAAGCATGGAAAACATTTTTGAGAAAAATTCTATGATTGGATCAAGCATGATGCTCCCCTGTTTCTCTAGTCGTCCAGCCCATAAAGCGATTCATACATCCGCTCTTTGTTTTTCAGATAGGTATTGCCGATGACCGTTTCCACAAATTCCAGATATTGCTCAGACCAGCTTTCCTTGTCACGATTGAACTGTGGCCGATTGAATTCGTATCGCGTAATGAAATCGAACGGCACAAATTGCGAAATCAGGCGATTGGTCAATTCCATGTCGTCATCATCCGGATCAGCACGGCACAACAGGAACTTCAGATCGTGCTCCACCTCATCAATGTAGATATCCGCCCAATCACCGACCTGCTCTTCCGCCCAGTCAATCAATGGAATGATGTTGTTGTCTTTGACGAGCTTGGCATTTTCACGCGTCCAGCGATCAAACCAGGGCCAGTCGTGCAGATTAAGCGGAAGCGCATCCCCTTTTTCTTCGGCTAACCATACCGCCGCTAGGAATTTACGGGTCTTCAACAGGCTTGAGCGCTCAATCCATGACCCCAGAGGTGGCTGAAGACGGTCACTATCATGCAGGAACTTGAAGACGGTACGGTGATCATTGATATCGAGATACCCAACCTGCCAGGGTCGCGAACGCCTAAACCCTTTTGCAGATGGATCGCAGATGACCGTAATATGCGTATCATCTGAAAAGATATAGGTGCCGCCGAAATGCGATGCCCAGAACGTCTTGTGACGAAACACCACTTCATCCGGCAGCAGTTTGTTTTGGCGAATATCACCCGTAGACTTTGCCAGTTCTACCATCTCCTCAATCATGGCCGTATCACGCCAGGCATCCGGCTCTTTGAGCAATCGGTCAATCTTGAGTTTCAGATCGGCGGTTTTCTCGGTCAGATTTTCATGCGTACCGATCTTGAACTCTACCTGCTCAATTGAGAGGAGATCGTCAATGTCATCCACCACATAGACATTGTCTTCTATCTCGCCAAAGATCACGTCCTTGATCGTCAGTGCATAAAGCACTTTTCGGTTTTCCTCGAAAAACTCCAGCATCAAATCGCGGGTGTTCGAGAATGAGGCATGAATGAGCGAAAGCTGCGCCTGTTCCGGTGACAGAATGATGAAGCGTCGGTTCACCCGCGATGGATCAAGATAATCGTCATCCCCCAGCGCCTGCGCCACTTCCGGTGAAAAACCAATCAGGTCAATCCGAAAGCTCGTCAGTTCCGGCATCTTCAAGCCAAACGCAGCCATCGCCCGCGCATAGCGTTCAATCAAGTGCGGCTCGTTAATGTTGAGAAGTTTGGTGAGTGTGTCAGGCATCCCACCGCCCATCAGCCTTCATCGCCGTGATTTCCTTGGCCGCTTTTTCGCGCTGGCGCTCGCGGCGGATCATTTCTTCCACTGCCGCATTGTCTGACTTGTCGGTGTAGCGGAATTCTGAGTCGGCATAGCGGTTGATCTCCTGCATCACCATGGTCAGGTCAAAAGGTCCGCGCAGTTCTTCAATCATCGCTTTCTTGCCATCATACGGCTTGTGCATGAAATCTTCCGGCTTCTCAAACCACTCATCCGGCAAATCAATATCCATCGCCCGCATCTTGATGGCGTCCGTAATGTTCTTGATCGCCCGACCCGTAAATCGCGGCTCTGCCAGCTTAATCATGTGCAGATAAGTTCCCACGTCGGCCATCGTCTTGAGACTGTTTTCCTTTTCAAACCGCTCGAAGACCCGCAACAAGCCTTCTTCCTGCGGCTTGTCGTGTTGGCCATAGGCAGACGTAACCGCTTCCTTGATTTCCTGCGCAGAGAACAGGTCATGATCGCCTAGCGGAATCGAATGGTTTTTGCCCGCGAGCAAAGCAAAAATGTCGATGTAGTCATCCCGCGTTTGCGGGCCATCGACCAACCAACGTGCGCCCGCGCGCTGACGCAGCGCATCATCGACGTTTTCAGGATAGTTGGAGAACATGCCAAACGAGCAATTGCCGCGAACAACGGTCGTTGCACCGGCGAAGCTTTCCATCAACACCGCAGTCACTTCCTGCTGACCCGCGGAAGCGCGATCATCCGAGCGCTTTGCAGCGACCTGATCAATATCATCAACCGTGCCAAAACCGATCGTTTTCGGGTTCAAGACGTTTGACACGAACTGCTTACAGTTTTGACCGGACTTGCCCTGATAGGACGATATCTGGTCAACGCCGAAATTCTCATAGGTGAATCCGTAGCCTGCAACCTCACAATAATCGTTGATCAGACCGGCAATCATCTGAATGAGGATCGTCTTGCCTGTACCGGGCGAACCGTCACCAATGAAGGTAAACAGAAAGCCACCCAGCTCTACAAACGGATTAAGCTGACGATCAAAATCATAAGCCATAAGCATTTTCGATAGTTTCAGCGACTGATACTTGGCGATGTGGTTGCCGATAATTTCATCCGGCTTTTTGAACGTCATGACCAATGGCTTGGTCTTCTTGCCCGGTGCAACGTCAAACCCATTCAGTTCAAACCCGTCACTCTCCAATTGCAGATGCGTGTTCTCAAACGGACCGAGGCCTGCAAACCGTCCCTTGCGCTGCAGCAATTCTTCCAAAGCCACATCGGCCAGGGCTCGAATACGCAGTTGAAGCACATTGTCATCGGATGCCCCCTGTGCCGCAGCGTCCAGCGCGCCAACAAGGCCCTTCAACGCATCCTGCGGTGTATCAAAATTGAAGCTCGGTTCTTCCACATCATTGGCAGGCTCACCTGTAGCCTCAACAAATTGATGCAAATATGCAGCAGCAGAAAACGCGGCGACATAACTGGACGCTTCCAGCAAAGAACGAAACTTTGTCGCTTCATCCCCTTCCAGAGACGAAGACGCATTCTTCGACCGCAACGCATCAAGACCGGTCTGTTGCGCAAACTCATCCGCAATTGCCAGTGCGACCGCCAGTGCGCGGCGCGTCTTGAAAAGGATGTTGTGTTGAACGGGCGACAACATACTGTCATCGGCTGAAATGGAAGACAGTGTTTTCGCAAACTCCACTTCCCGGCTCGATTTCATGCCACTCGTAGAGACGGTCGAGACGAAACGGCGGCGGGTTCCTGCGATCTCGGTTTTGGACTTATCGTCCCGCGCTTCCATTAAAATGAGCTTGGTCACAAGCGACTGCGCTGTCGTCAGGTGTTGCGCAATCTGCTTTTCATCAATCGTTGTAAGACCCGTATCCATTACAAATTCCTCAACACATGCCCGTCCGAAATGACGTGGCGCTGGTACCCACTGAAAATTTCTTCGTCCATGCCAGCGGCATAAATCGCTTGATAGGCTTCATGCGGCACAAGCGCATTGCGCTCAAAAGTGGTCACACCCATACGGACACATTCCAGATCATCCGTATTGATATGAAACTCTTCGCGTGCAGGCTGACTACTCCAAAGACCCCATTTTGCCGGTTGCTCATTGATGGAGTAAATCTCCTGCATGGTCCATGTCATGAGCCAGGCATTTTCCGGGTTCCGAACGCGAGCAAGGATTTGCTCTACTTTCTCACCATGCTGCGTAAACGCTGAATGATAAAACGGTCCAAGCACAAATCGGCGCAACTGCTTGGGATGCAAATGGTCAAAATCATGATCCAGATTGGTCATAATCGTTGACGGCATCAGGCTGTAGGCAGAATTCTTCTCGCAGAAATCATCAAACTGCACTGCCAGTTCCGGGTTGAGCAAACCTCCAACGGGAAGCTTGATGTTGACCTCCTTGTTCAATTTGCCGGACGGGCTGACAAGCAGTTTGTTGATGCCATCTGAAGAATCTTCAACCGTCAGCATATAGATCATCGGCAAATTAGCTGAGCCATCATAATACCCCCAATGCACCACGTAATAAGGGCGTTTTGTCTTGGGATTTACAGACACGCGTATTGTTTTGGGCAGCACCAGCGGCCCGAAATGGGCACCATCATTGATATTCTCAAGATACTCACGCTGAGCAAGTTCAATCTGCTGCGCCTTGGGAAACGTCTTCTTTGTCAGAATATGATCGACCATATCCTGTCGCAATTCGTCTGCATCTCGCAGCCCGCTAAGCGTCTTTTCAGCACTTTCGCGGTCATTCTTGAGTTCCAGCACATTTTCAAAGGCTGGAAATCCGCTTTCAGATTGCGAAACCCGAAACTTTGGCTCAAATGCTATCTTGTTTTGCCAGCTCGAAAGCGAAGTCTTTAGGCGCTCAAGATATTCATCCGCAATAGCTGCAATAACCCCATGCTGACTCGCACTGGAGGCCTCGTCTTCCATATACGTGTCGAAACAATCCAGCGCGCGGGCAAGAGAAACAAAATAGTCTTCAACCTGATGTTTGCTCGGAGCGGTCATGCCCGACCTCCCCACAATTGGGCACTTTGCATGTTATGCCTGAATGTAATCCGCTGAATTGTGCTTTTTCATCACTTCTTCGAAACGGCGGGCAAATGCGTCATCAGCCAATTGTTTGCGGCGTTGAATGTCTTGAGTTGAAAGCATGTTTTTCTCATGCATCTCAAGCAAATCACCAATGTGAGATTGTGCAGCAGCGCCAATCCCGGCCATGGTCTCTTCCGCAGCAGTATCCACCTGATTGCCAAGCGTATTGATCTTGTGCGCCACGTCCTGCTGTGCTGCAGTTTTCAGTGAATCTTCCAAGGCCTTGTACAAAACAACGCGTTGCTCAGTATCAATTGTGAGCTTGTTGATCAGAGTCTGTTGGGCCGCCAACTGATTGTTCAGCGAGTCCACAAACGTTTGGAACATAGAGGTATAGCGTTCCAGGGTCTGGCTTTCCGCAAGAAGCTCCTGCTCTTTGGCTTGCATCTGATTGTACTCAGTCGCCATTTCTGATCGTTGACCTTCCAGTTCTGCACGCTTTTTCTGGTCGGTAGCAGCAGACATCTGGTTTTCCAGATCCATCAGCATCGGATTCAATTCTTCAATACGGGCTTGAGCGGCTTCAAGTTCTGACATGGTCGACTTACGACGTTCAATCACCTGCTTCAGTGAAGCTTCTGAATTTGCATAACGTGAATCGAGCACATCTTTCTGTGTCTGCAAAATCCCAACAATTTTGTCA
>JASJDO010000174.1 GCA_030065115.1 Rhizobiaceae bacterium
AATGTTAAAAACATCGAGATCGTATTCACAGCCAAATACTTCCTCGTCCCATCTCATCGATCGGATGAGTGCATCCATTGCATACTGCGCGTTTTCCTCCTTGCCCTTTTCGACATAGATACCAAGTTTGACCTTACGGCCGGATACGGTTTTGAAATTCTTTTGAATTGAACCAAGGTCACCTGCAACAAGTGCAAACAGATAGCTCGGTTTTGGGTGTGGATCGTGCCAGATCGCATAGTGCCGCCCCTTGCCCGCAGAACCTTTCTTCACAGGGTTGCCATTTCCCAACAAAATAGGGTTCTCAGATTTGTCCGCTTCAATGCGCGTCGTGAAAATAGCCAGCACATCGGGACGATCCGGGTAAAATGTTATTCGCCGAAATCCTTCTGCTTCACATTGTGTGCAGAAATTTCCGCCTGAGCGATAAAGGCCCATGAGTTTTGTGTTTGCAGCGGGATTGATCTCTGTGACGATTGTTACATCAAACTTGCGCTTGGCTGGCGGCTTGGTGATTGTCAGAGATGTTGGCGTTTCGACATATTCAGCCGCAGCGAGCAGTTTTTCATCGACTGCCACAGAAATCAGTTTCAGTTCATCCCCGTCAAGAATGAGCGCTGATCCGGATTTCGCTGACTTGTTCCGTTCAAATGTGATAGTCGACGTCACAAGCGTCGTTTCAGCATGTAGATTGAAATCGAGATCAACGACCTTGGCCCAATAATCGGGCTCGCGATAATCTTTAAGGTGAATGGCCTGGGCTTGTTGTGTACGCATGAACGGTTTCCGTCTTCGCTCGAATCCTCTATCGTTGCACAAGTAAAGCAATTATTTCAGGTGTCAAAATCCGCGATGGTTCAAAGCAACAAAAATGATCCTTTGGCCGATTGCTACGATCACCTCTCACAGCACTGGGGCCGATTGAAAGATCAGTCTATGCGTCAGATGTTTGCTGACGATCCAAACCGTTTTGACAATATGTCGCTTCGGCTTGAAAATCTGTTGTTTGATTTTTCTAAGACTTGCCTGGATGAACCGGCGATTGGCGATCTGGCGAAGCTCGCTCAGTCTGGTGAGGTGGAGGCAAAACGGGATCGTATGTTCGCAGGTCACAAGATCAATGCCACTGAGGGGAGGGCGGTGCTCCACACGGCATTGCGCGCTAGTCCTGAAGCTTCGGTGCTTGTCGATGGCGAAAACGTGGTGCCTCAAGTGCTTGCAGTGTTGTCACGCATGGCTGAGTTTTCTGACGCTGTTCGTGCAGGTGAATATCTAGTTTCAGGAAACCGGGTTACTGACATCGTAAATATAGGAATTGGCGGTTCTGACCTTGGTCCGAACATGGTCGCGAGTGCATTGTTGCCATACTGTGACGGTCCAAAAGTCCATTTCATTTCCAACATCGATGGGGCTGACATTATCGATACTCTCGATGGGCTTGATCCAACCGCAACTCTTTTCATTGTGGCGTCGAAAACATTTACAACCCAGGAGACAATGACGAATGCTGCGACCGCGATGAACTGGGTTCGCGAAACAGTTGGGAAAAGTGCTGAGGAGCATTTTTGCGCAGTGTCCACTAATCTTCAAGCCACCCAGTCTTTCGGTATTCCCGACGAGCGGACCTTCGGATTTTGGGATTGGGTCGGGGGCAGATATTCAGTCTGGTCGGCAATTGGCTTGCCGGTGATGATAGCGATTGGTGCAGACGCATTTCACGAGTTTCTCGACGGTGGTCGGCTCGCTGATGAACATTTCAGATCAGCTCCAGTCAGAGAGAACATTCCGATCATGATGGCGCTCCTGGGAATATGGCATCGCAATGTCTGCGAATTTCCCGCGATGGCACTTTTGCCATATGACAATCGACTGGCCCATTTTCCTCGCTGGTTGCAGCAGCTTGATATGGAATCAAACGGCAAGGGCAAAACGCATGACGGCGAACAGGTGAGTGGTAAAACCGGCCCCGTTGTTTTTGGCGAGCCGGGTACTAACGGCCAGCATGCTTTCTATCAACTCCTGCATCAGGGTACCGAAGTTATCCCATGCGATTTTTTGGTCGCTGCGCGTGGGCATGAAGCGGGCCTTGATCATCAGCATCGACTATTGATCGCGAATTGCTTTGCTCAAAGTGAAGCCTTGATGAAGGGACAAACATTGGAAGAAGCGGAAGGAAATCCGCATCGGGTATTTCCTGGAAACAGGCCAAGCTGCACATTCGTCTATCCCAGCCTTGATCCCAAAACACTGGGGATGTTGATGGCTTTCTATGAACATAAGGTCTTCGTGCAGGGTGTGATATGGAACGTGAATTCCTTTGATCAATTTGGCGTGGAGCTAGGAAAGCAGCTGGGGAAATCTATTGAGAAATTGATTGAGGGTGAAACATCTGACGGGGCTGATAACGGATCGACCAAGGGTCTTTTGAAACAGGTTTTTACGTTGCGAAAACGCTAACCGATCTTACCTCGTCCTTCTGCAGTTCGGATGAGAACCTGCTTGTTTTGTGCTTCACGATGGATTGTGTAAATTGATGCGCCGATAATGACCGCTGCACCGAGAAGCGTCCAGAGATCCGGACTGTGGCTGAACAGAAAGTAGCCGAAAATCACGGAGTAAATAAGCCTTACATAGTCAAGTGAAGCCATCACAGACGCTTCACCGTACTTGTAGGCCAGAATGTTGAACATCTGCGCGACGTATGAAATCAGTCCCATGCCAATGAGCAAATACCATTCATAGGTTGTGGGCCATTTCCATAAAAGGATTCCCGGAATCGCAACAGCAAGGCCCACACCAAGAGCCTGATAGGTCATGATGGTCGTGGCGCTTTCAGTTCTGGTCAGCAGACGGATAACCACCATGACAGTCCCAGCACCGGCCGCACCAATCAAAGCGTACACACCGTAAATTGTGAACGAATCCGTTCCAGGGCGCAGGATGATCAAGACACCAAGAAAGCCGATGATCACCGCAGCCCACCGTCTGACCCCTATTACCTCGTTCAAGATAAAGATCGCGCAGATTGTGACGAAGAAGCTTTTTGCGAACCCGATAGCCGTTGCATCTGCCAGAGGCATGTTGACCACAGCGGTAAATCCAAACCCCATCGCAATGAGGGCAAGCACAATTCGCAGAAGTTGGAGGCCCAGATGATTGGTTTTAAGACTGCCAGGAAAGCCTCTAAAAATCGCCGGGGCAAGAATGACCCCCATGATGACTTGCCGTACCAACAATATCTGAGCCACATGCAAGTTCTCACCAGCAAGCTTGATCAGCGCAATCATTGTCGAGAAACCTGCAGCGGCAAACATCAATATAATGCCACCCTGCACGTTGCCAGGTAAAGAGTAAAACCGTTGGGGAATAAGAGTCGAGAACATGAGATAACCAGAAGCCAACTTCGCACTCGGATCATGCATTAGCAAGCGGACTTGATGATTTTTGTGCGGTTTATGTCTCGACGCATAGCAGATATTCCCTATATTCATGACTACGGCCCACGGCCAAGGCAAACCCCAATCATCGGAACCTCACATGAACGAAGTGACACACGCCAAATTTGGTATGGGCGCATCAGTCCTGCGAAAAGAAGACAACGCATTTATCACTGGCAAGGGCCAATACACCGATGACAAGTACGCCGAGAATGTGCTTCACGGCTATGTTCTCCGGTCTCCAATGGCGCATGCCCGTTTCAAGATCAATGATACATCAGATGCCAACAATGTTCCGGGAGTACATGTGGTTTTGACAGCTGCCGACGTGTCAGAACTGAATCCAATCCCCTGTCTGATCCCGTTGAAACAACCGGATGGTAGTATGAGCTCCAACCGGGATATTCCAATTTTGTGCGACAACATTGTTCGGCATGTTGGGGATGCAATTGCATTCATCGTCGCTGACTCTGTAGCAATTGCGCGAGATGCTGCGGAGATGATTGACGTTGATTTTGAAATGTTGCCTGCTGTTGTGGACACAGTAGCTGCCCTCGATGATGGCAGCCCGGATGTCTATTCAGACGGAGACAAAAATCTCGCATTTACCCACTTTATGGGTGACCGGGAAAAGACAGATGAACTCTTCAAAAGTGCTGACCAGGTTACCGAGCTGACCATTGTCAATAATCGCGTTATCTCCAATTACATGGAAACCCGCGCGTGTCAGGCATCGTGGGATGAAGGGAAAAATCGCTATGACGTAACGGTTGGTTCGCAAGGCGTCTTTGGCATGCGGCGCGCGCTTGCAGGCGTGATGGGAGTTGATGTCGAAACACTTCATGTGATGACGCCCGATGTAGGCGGAGGATTTGGTACGAAGGTTTTCTGCTACCGTGAATACCCATTGTGCCTATTTGCCGCCAAGAAGCTGGGGCGACCGGTCAAATGGACCTCTGATCGAGGAGAACACTTTGTCAGCGATGCACAAGGTCGCGACAATGTGGTGACTGCCAGAATGGCAATGGACAAAGACGGCAAGTTTCTCGCAATGGACGTGGATCTCATCGCCGCAATGGGGGCATATCTCCACTCCTTTGGCCCTTTCATTCCGTATCTTGGCATCACCATGACCACGGGCCTTTACGACATAGAGACGATGGCGGTGCGCATTCGTGGAAGTTATACAAATACCGTTCCAACGGATGCTTATCGCGGCGCAGGTCGACCCGAGGCTGCATACCTTCTTGAGCGACTAGTGGACAAATGTGCATTTGAGTTGGGCTTGTCGCCCGACGAAATCCGTCGCCGTAATCTAATCAAGCCGGAGCAGTTGCCGTACACCACTCCCGGTGGACGCATGTACGATACTGGTGAATACCAGGCACATATGGAACTCTGCATGGAACGGGCCGATTGGTCCGGGTTCGAAGACCGGCTGAGTGCCGCGAAAGAAGCCGGAAAAATTCGGGGTATAGGCATGGGGGCGTATATTGAAGCATGTGCTTTCGCAGGCTCTGAACCCGCATTTATTGAATTGAATACTGATGGAACCGTGGATCTCAAGATTGGTACACAATCAAATGGCCAAGGCCATGCAACTGCATATACTCAGTTGGCTGCAGAAAAACTGGGTCTTGATTATGAGAAAATCCAGTTGCGGCAGGGAGATACCGATGAGCTTGAAAATGGCGGCGGAACCGGCGGTTCCCGTTCAATCCCATTGGGAGGTGTGTCTGTGAGCCGGGCAAGTGAGCAGCTTGCTGAAAAAATCAAAACTATTGCAGCTGAGGAACTCGAAGCCTCTGCAGCAGATATTGAATTGGAAGACGGCGAGGCCAGAATTGTCGGAACCGATAGGGTGATTTCATTCGCTGACATTGCTGCAGCAGCGAAGGACCCCGACGAACTGAAAGGTGAAGGTGAATTCAAACAGGCAGAAGCAACGTATCCGAACGGCACACACATTTGCGAGGTCGAGATAGATCCGGAAACCGGCGTCGTGGAAATTATTAAATATACGGTTGTTGACGATTTTGGCGTGACGCTGAACCCGGTCTTGCTTGAAGGCCAGGTTCATGGCGGTATTGCCCAGAGTATTGGTCAAGTTCTCACCGAGCGGGTTGTCTATGATGATGAAGGGCAGCTGCTTACTGCATCCTTTATGGATTACAATGTACCAAAAGCCGATGCAGTTCCGGGATTTGATTTTGAGACCCGTAATGTGCCGTCTACCACCAACGCGCTTGGCATCAAAGGTGCAGGAGAAGCGGGTACCATTGGGGCCACACCTGCAGTCATGAATGCTGTAATTGATGCGCTGAGACGAGAGTATGGCATCACGGAGATAGACATGCCGGTCACACCGTCACGGTTATGGGAGGCAATCCAAGGCAAATAAGATACAAGCTAGTTTGCCTCTTTGTCTTCTGGTTCGTTAGAAACCTCGTCTTCGTTATCCGACATATAGGTCTCGGCATCTGAACGCGGATCAAGTGCATAGGTTTCGGTGGACAAACCTACAGTAGCAACCGGTCCAACCTGATAATCCATGGATTCTTCTGAATCCGGGGCTTCACGTCTGGTGATGCGATAACTCATGTGAATAGCCAGCAGCAGGTGCGAAAGACCAATCATCTGGAACAGTGCATTATTGCCAAACAATTGCATCGCTGGCCCTGTGACCAGTGGACCAATCATGTTGCCGATGCCGTAGAGAATCAGAAGGC
>JASJDO010000175.1 GCA_030065115.1 Rhizobiaceae bacterium
GGGTAATTATTTTTTCGGCTCCCAGCCCTCACCTGCCATTTCAAACCCGGAAAACTCAAACCCCGGCGAAACAGTACACCCCACCAAAGTCCACTCGCCCAAGGATTGAGCTTGTTGCCACCAACCTGTCGGGATCACATGTTGAGGCAATTGTCCATCAGCCAAGTCGTTTCCGAGAATCAAGGTCTCGGCTGAGCCGTTTTCTTCTGCCAATCCCAATTTCAATGGGCTTCCTGCATAGAAGTGCCAAATCTCCGTTGCATCAACCTTGTGCCATCGGGATATTTCGCCAGCTTTCAAAAGGAAGAAAATCGCAGTTCCTACAGATCGTCCATTCGTCTCTTTGGGGTCACGAAACGTCTCACGGAAATACCCGCCTTCCGGGTGCGGCATGAGATTGAGTTTCTCAATAATGTCATCGGCAGAATACATGGTTTTTAGAGCTCCAAAAGAAAAGGCACCAGAGATTTATCCCCAGTGCCCTAACACAGTTCAAGATGCTTTCAATCAGGCAGTTTGGCGGGTAATTGCGCCATCCACCGCATGAATGATTTCATCAATGTCTGATTTGGTAGCAATCAATGCAGGAGAGAAGCAAAGAGTGTTGTTAAATCCTTTCAACGAGCGATTGGTTGCGCCAATGACAACCGCATTCTCCTTGAAACAATCTCCCACAATCGCTTGTGTCAATTGTTCTGAAGCTGGCTCACGAGTTTCTCGATCATTGACCAATTCAGCGCCAACAAACAGACCTTTGCCACGGACTTGGCCGATCAGCTCATGCTTGCCCTTAAGACCTTCCAGTTTCTCAAGGAAATACTCACCCATCTCTACAGTGTTCTCGAGCAGATTTTCATCTTCCAGAATGCGCATGTTCTCAAGTGCTGCAGCTGGACCGGCCGTACATCCGCCAAACGTGGAAATATCACGGAAATAGCCCATGGTATCGGCCATTTCAGGCTTCAGCATTTCATAGACTTTTTCAGTCGTAACCGTGCAGGAAATTGCAGCGTATCCAGAAGCAACACCTTTGGCCATGGTGACCATGTCTGGCTCAATGCCATAATGCTGATATCCGAACCATGTGCCTGTACGACCCATGCCGCATACCACTTCATCAATGTGAAGAAGCACATCGTATTTTTTGCAGATTTCCTGAACCCGTTCCCAATATCCTTTAGGAGGAACGATCACGCCGCCCCCCGCTGTGATGGGTTCAAGGCAAAGCGCTCCAACGGTCTCAGGACCTTCGCGAAGAATTACTTCCTCAATCGCATTGGCAGCACGAATACCGTAGTCCTCAACATCACCCCATTGCGAGCGATATTCCAAACAATGCGGAACCTCTACGAAACCTGGCGTGAATGGACCGTACTGTCCTTTTCGCTCGTCCTGGCCGCCGGCAGAAAGTGTTGCGATGGTTGTGCCATGGTAATCACGCTCCCGGTAAAGAATTTTGTGCTTTTCTCCGCCATACATGTTGTGCGCGATCTGACGAACCATCTTGAAGCATTTCTCATTCGCTTCAGAACCCGAGTTGGAATAGTAGACCCGGCTCATTCCCGGCATCTTTTCAATCAGACGCTCGGCAAACAAGGCACCAGGGATCGACCCCATGGAACCTGCAAAATAGTTCATCTTCACGAGTTGATCGCGAACCGCGTTGGCGATGGACTCGCGGCCATATCCAACGTTTACGGTCCACACACCGCCGGATACTGCGTCAAGGTGTTCTCTCCCTGCCTGGTTCCACACGCGAAGACCTTTTCCTTCCACAATAATCAGTGGATCTGCATTATCAAACTTCGAGTGATTGGTCAGGTGATGCCAAACGTGGGCCTTGTCGGCTTCCACAACGTGGCTGATATCATTTGGGTTGATCATTTCATTCATGGCGAAACATCCTTCAAAAAACATTCGCAACAAAGCTTTGATGATCATTCCAACAGAAAAGTTCGAAATTGCCTAGGGGGTAGAATGGCTCCAGAAGAGCATTAACGGGGTGCCAGTTTTGGTGATTTAGGGAACCTGACGCAGTGAAGCGAGCAACAAATGCCAGTTTCTCTTTAAGGGTGGCAATGTCACAGGCTGCGAGAATGTCCGCAAACGATGATTGCCGATTTCCTTTAAAACCGGTTCCACAAAGGCCAATTGAAGGAAGGCAGATCGCGTTGGTCTTGGCAATTGACCCAAAACAGATCTTGCGAATGTCAGATGGTATCGCGCAATGCGTATCATTTCTTCCAACGCAGCAAGATGTTCCTCAAAAATTTCATCGGCCAACCAGGTTTCCCGGTTCAAACTGTGCTTTTCCAGAATATCCTGTGGCAAGAAAATTTGACCTTTTGCCCGGGACCGTGCCGTACCTGCCAAGAGACGGGCAATTCCAATTGCCATTCCGGCATGACCGCTTGCATCTGCCAGCAAGGATCGTTTTTTTTCACACAGAATGGTGCCAGCATGTTGAAACAGTATTGAGATAGTTTCTCCAAGATACCCCTCAAAACTGCCGGTATCCGGCATCGGATCCTGATACAAATCGAATATCCGTGCTTGAAGATAGTTATCGAAGGTTTCCCTTGGAAGGTCATACGCGTCGATCGTCTCCATCAGCTTTTCAGCCAACGGTCCAGAACCAACATTATTCCCCGATTTGATCAAGTCGCGCCACCATTGGATTCTGATCTCGCCCGGCATGGGTTCTGAAACCAAACCAGGAATTCTGCTGACTTCCGCGTCAAACGCCCAAAGGCTTGCGATATGTTCCCGAACACCGGATGGCAGATAGAGACAGGCAAGATAGCGGTCTGGATCCAGTTCCTTCAGTGCTTGTAACGAAGAGTAGGGTTGATTGGTCATTCGACTGCCAGAAAGGCTGCTGCTACCGCGCGTCCTTCAGAAATGAGAACATTATAGGTCCTGACAGCCGCTCCTGTTGCCATTGGGTCGGCTGAAATATTGGCATTGCGGAGTTTCTCGCGAAGACCCGATTGTATTGGAACAAGATCGCTTCCTGAGCCGATCAATAGGATCTCGATATCATTCGCTTCTGAAAAGAGCTTTTCAAAATTTTCGGCGTTCAAGTCTTCCGTTGACGTTACATCCCAAGCGTAGATACCGGATGGCAAGCACAAGAGGCTGCCACGGTGGGACATCTCAGCGAAACGAAAACCGCCGTTTCCGTAAGCATCAATGGGAGCTCTGCCCGGGAAATGCGCTTCATGGATTTCTATTCCGGGCTGCGTATCTGCCACTGTAGTGTCCTATCCTAGTCCATAAACTGGACAGGCATTGTTCCCTCAGTTGCCTTTTTCTCTGCGTCCACTTCTTTTTCTTTTTCAGCAACCGCACTTGGACGGAGATTGAAAAGGATGAGCAATGGAGCAGCAACAAAGATCGAAGAATACGTACCGACAAACACACCAAAGATCATCGCGAAAGTGAAGGATGCCAAGACCTCACCGCCGAGAAAGTAAAGCGAGAACAAAGCCAACAGGGTTGTGACCGAGGTGAGAATGGTTCGCGAGAGCATCTGGTTGATCGACATATCGATTACGTCGGCAACCTTGCGCTTTTTGTATTTACGCAAATTCTCCCGAATGCGGTCATAGACCACCACCGTATCGTTAAGCGAATACCCCACAATCGTCAGTAGCGCCGCAACAGTTGGAAGCGCAAATTCCAGTTGCAATAGTGAGAAGACACCGATCGTAAGCAAGACATCGTGGAGCGTTGCAATCACCGCACCCACGGCAAATTGCCACTCAAATCGGATCCAGATATAGGCCATGATGGCAAGCAATGCAGCAATCACCGCCAAGGTTCCGGCAATTCGTAATTCATTGGAAACCGTTGGACCAACCACCTCAACACGTCGGAAATCATACGCATCCTCAAGTACGGTCCTGGCTAGAGCTTCGGCACTCTGGTCAGCGCCATCACCCTCACCCTGACTTTCAACACGGATCAGAATATCGTCTGAGTTACCAAATTCCTGAACCTGGACTTCGCCCAGATTGAGTTCGCCCATTTTTGTTCGGATATCAGCAATCGGCTCCTGAATATTGGCTTCAGCCTTGGCTCGCACCTCGAACAAGGTTCCCCCCTTGAAGTCGATACCAAAATTGAGGCTAAGAACGAAGAACATTACAATAGATGCAATGATAGCGAAAGAACTCGCCGGGAAACTGAACGTCCGGAACTTCATAAAGCCGAACTTGGTGTCTTCTGGCAGCAGGCCGAACAGGCGGCTGGGAAGTTCCTTCGGGCGCTTGTACTTGACCCAAAGTGACACCATCAAACGCGTAAACGTATATGCAGTAAATACTGTCGTCAGAATACCAATCGCCAATGTGACCGCGAAGCCACGTACCGGGCCGGAACCCAGATAGAACAGGATGATTGCCGCAATCAGGGTGGTGATATTTGCATCCAAGATGGTTGTGAACGCACTTCTGAAACCGGCATCAAAGGACTGGATGATATTGCGCCCTGCCCGGCGTTCTTCCCGAATACGTTCATAAATCAGAACATTCGCATCCACGGCCATCCCGATGGTCAAGACAATACCGGCGATGCCCGGCAATGTCAGCGTAGCGCCAAGCACCGACAGAATGGCGATCATCATCGAAATGTTGGCGATCAACGCGAGGTTCGCAACGACACCCAGCAGACCATATGAAACGATCATGAATACGAGAACGAGCACGGCACCTACAATCGACGCCCTCAATCCGGATTCAATCGAGTCCGCACCAAGGCCGGGACCAACAGTACGTTCTTCCACAAATTCAAAGCTTGCCGGCAAAGCACCTGCGCTCAACAAGACAGCCAAATCATTGGCAGTTTGCGGGGTGAAGTTGCCGGATATCTGGCCAGAGCCACCAACAATCGGCTCATTGATAACTGGCGCAGACAGGACTTCATCATCAAGAACGATGGCGAATGGACGGCCCACATTCTCTGACGTTACGCGACCGAACTTCTGTGAACCAGTCGCATTGAACCGGAAGAACACCATCGGTTCGCCCGTACGCTGATCAAAGCCGGAGGATGCCTCCGTCAATTCATCGCCCTGAACGATTGCACGACTGCGAAGAAGATATGGAATTGGTGGGTCCGTTTCCTCAAACAGGATTTTTGTTCCCGGAGGCGGTGTACGGCCAGAGTTCAAAATATCATTCGCATCGCCCGCATTGCTCAACAGGTGGAAGCTCAGTTTGGCTTCAGTATCCAGCAGGTCTTTCAGGCGCGGTATCTCATCTGCTTCGAGCCCGGGATACTGGACCAGTACCCGATTGGCGCCTTCACGCTGAATGATGGGCTCAGTTGTTCCGAACTCATTAAGGCGATCACCAAACACACTGATGGATTGTGTGATTGCCCGTGTGACACGATTTTGAACCCCCTCATCCGTGAGGAAGTAAACCAACTCGCCTTCTGAGGGATTTGTTTCGCGAATTTCCACAATTCCGAACCCATCCAATGCACCAGTTGACGTTGGCTGCAAAAGCTCAGCCATCGCATCCCGCATGGCCTGCGTTTGGGAAGGATCATTCAGGCGCACCACAACCGAACGATCACCCTGCGCCCTCGCACGGCCCCTAGCTCCCGCTTCACGCAGTTTAACGCGAGCATCATCGAGCAGAGCATCAAGGCGTTCTTCAACAAGCTTCTTTTCATCGACCTGCATAAGAAGATGCGCACCGCCACGCAAATCCAGACCCAATGTCAGCCGGGGCATCCATTCAGGAAAATTTTCATTGTGCGTTTCTTCGGTTACAAAGTTTGACGACGCGAAAAAAATTCCCGCCAGAACTGTGAGTAGTATAGAAACGATTTTCCAGTTGGAAAAATAAAGCATGTCAGGTCTCTTGCGTCAGAAGCCAGTTCGCGAATTATTTCGCGGCTGGAGCCTCTCCTTTAACTTGAACGTCAGCGATCAAAGCACGCTTGATACGCACTTTTGTGTCTTTGGCAATTTCTACTTCGACGTCGTGATCATCAATGACTTTTGTTACCTTGCCTACAATGCCACCGCCAGTAATAATCGTGTCATTACGACGGATCGCAGCCAACATCTCTTCACGCTGTTTAGCCTGCTGACGTTGTGGTCTGATG
>JASJDO010000033.1 GCA_030065115.1 Rhizobiaceae bacterium
GGGCGCTAATATCTTCATGGCAAAGCTTCTCGATAACTTTGCGCGAGTTAGGTCCAGTCAATGCAAATCCAACCATTTCCTCGCCGAGGTCACGAACATTGACACCTTCTTCCATATGGTCGTTGAACCAACGCATGTGCCATTCGCGGAGATAGTAGGACCCCATGATCCACCAGGTGCCATCGCCCCAGTTGAGAATAGTGAGATCCCCTTTCAGGCGACCATCATGGCCAAGCATTGGAGCAAGGCGAGCACGTCCAGGCCCCGGTAGTTTAGAGGCCATCATCTTGTTGAGCCAATTCTCAGCATTTGGCCCCGTCACCTCGTAGCGAGAGAAGCCGGAGATATCGACCATACCAACATTCTCGCGAACATTTTTACATTCTGCGGCAACGATCTCGAACGCATTTGATCGCTTCAGTGTGGGCGTTTCCACAAAGTCTTTGTCCGGCGCGAAGTAAAGTGGCACTTCCAAATCCCAACTGCATCCCCAGCGGCATCCTGCTTCTGTCATTTCCGAGTGAGCTGGCGCCATTTTCAGCGGTCGGCCTGCGGGCAGTTGTTCATTGGGATAGGTCATTACAAACCGGCGTGAATAGAATTGGCCGGTTGTCTCTTTGATATATTGTTTGTTTTCAGCGAATTTGCCGTAGCGCGCAACATCCATACACCAGACATCTGCTTCTGGCTCGCCGTGGATCATCCATTCAGCGAGAGACTTGCCAACACCGCCGCCTTGCAAGAAACCAGCCATTACCGCGCAAGCTGACCAATAGCCGGGCTTGCCCGGAACAGGGCCAACCAATGGGTTGCCATCTGGTGAGAAAGTGAAGGCGCCATTGACCCAAGTCTTCACGCCAGTTTCCTGTAATACCGGATAACGTTCAAAGCCGCAGGTCAACTCGTGTTCAATACGGTCGGTCTGCTCGTTGAACAACTCCATGCCATAATCCCACGGTGCGCCATCCATGGCCCAGTGTTCGTGATCGATTTCGTAGATGCCGAGCAAAATTCCCTTTTGATCCTGACGCATGTAGGTGAAGCCCTCAAGATCAACGGTCATGGGAACTTCAAAATCAATCTCTTCTAATGCAGGAATGGAATCTGAAATCAGATAATGGTGCTTGAGAGGCGATACAGGGAGTTCAATTCCAGCCATCCGACCAAGCTGTTTGGCCCACAGCCCCCCTGCATTTACTACATGCTCACAGGTGATGTTGCCTTTGTCGGTTATGATTTCCCAACCATCTTTGGTTTGGACCAGGTCCTTTACGGTCGTGTGTTCGTAATATTCAGCACCACGTTTCTTGGCAGCACGCGCATAGGCGTGAACAGTTCCCGTGGTGTCGATGTAGCCTTCACGGTCTGCCCACATGCCACCAAGAAGACCGTCCGTTGACATAATCGGGCATCGTTTTTTAGCTTCTTCCGGCGTTACCAGTTCACAATCCTCAATGCCAATCGACTGGAAAACCCGGTAAGCGGATTGAAGCCATTCCCAGCGGTCAGGTGTGCCCGCCATGGTGAGGCCACCAGTCATATGAAGACCAATATCCTGACCGCTTTCTTCCTGAATTTCACTCAAAAGATCGATGGTATAGGCTTGGAGGGAAGCCATGTTCGGATCGGCATTGAGGGCATGAATACCGCCTGCTGCATGCCAGCTGGAACCTGCGGTCAGAACAGAACGCTCCAGCATGCAAACGTCCGTCCACCCAAATTTTGCGAGGTGATACAGAACCGATGATCCGACAACGCCACCACCAATGACCACTACTCTGTAATGCGATCTCATTTCCATGCCCTCCCAAGGCGCTTTCCTGCACGACGTTCGCGGCAGTATTTGACACTATTGCCCAATAGAAAATCATATCTGTACAGGCCTGTCCAATAGTTTTTGTGAACAAGAGACAGACGGTAAAGTTGGGGTCGGTGACTTTTTCTGAGAAATCTGGGGAATTAGCGCTCAATCAAAACAATCGCGTTTCCGGAATCAAGTGACAGGCTAACGGCGCCGGTCGTCTCGTTGGACATTGTCAGACCCGATCCAAAAGGCACATCTGCATTTTCCAGCGGCCACTTCGCGCCAGAAATACACAGGCCGGAAAGGGCGGAAAAGGCCAAAACGGAAAATGATTTTCCGGGGCCTGTGACGAGGCTCAATGTGTTGTCGGTAGGAATCGGATGCGCTTCTTTTGTGCCGTCCAGAATTTCAACCTTTTTGCCTTTACGGCTCAATTTGACTGCTTGCGTCAGATGGCAGAATTCATGTTCCATACGCTCGCCACCAAAAGCGCCGACAAGAATGAGCTTGGTCGCACCGCGCTCGAGAGCCGCATCAATCGCAATTTCGCCATCGGTCATGTCCTTGTCAGTGTCGAAACCAAGCCGCTCAACATCTTCAAACTCTTTTTGAAGTTCCTCCCCGGCGCTATCAAAATCGCCCACCCAAAGTTCAGGCCTGATATTCAACACCGAAGCGTGGCGCATGCCGGAATCAGCAGCAAGCACCCGCACGCCCTCAAGTTCTTTGATCAATTGAGCACTGACGGAAAGCTCGCCGCCCAACAAAATTGCAAAAGCAGTCATGGCAGTCCATTAACAGGCTTGAACAAAAGGGAAAAGTCGTTTCATTTGTCCATGAATGGAGAATTACAATTATGTCCGGATTTCATCCCGCTCTACTCAGTGAAGTTCGAAGCCGATTTGCGCAAATCGACGATTGTCCAGAACAAGGTAAGCGGATTTTCTTTGAAAACGCTGGCGGTGCACTGACGCTGAACTCAGTCGTTGAAACCTCAAAACAATATGCTGCAATCCCTGACAATCAGGGCCGGGACAATCCCGGAAGCCACAAACTCAATGCTGTGATTGCAAAGGCAAAAGAAGATCTGGCTATTTTCATGAATGCGGAAAATGGCCAATTCTTTGTGGGAGAAAGCGGTACAGAATTGCTGTTTCGGTTGATCATGAATGCATGTCTGGGCGTTGAAACCGGTGGTGTCGTGCTAGGGTCCACGTTGGAACACCCCGCAACGCGCTCCGCCTGCCACCGTTGGTCGAAACTCGGAGGACATCAGTACACACTGATTTCTCATGACAATCACACTGGAACAATTGATGCTGCAGCCTATGCAAAAGCAGTGACGCCAGATACCAGAGTTGCAACAATTGTGCACACATCACCTGTCACCGGTATGGGAGTTGATGTCAAAGCTTGCGCGGCAGAAATACGCGAAGTCGCGCCTGAGTGCTTCATTATTGTTGATGGCATTCAGCATGCAGCGCATGGCGATATTGATATCGAAAGCTACGATGTCGATGGTTATGTTATCTCACCCTACAAGGTTTTTTCACGGCACGGATACGGGACTGCCTGGATTTCAGATCGCCTCACAAAGCTGCCACATGATGGCATTGTTGGCGGGCCTGAGGATAATTGGGAATTGGGAACCCGGGATACAGGTGCCTACGCCACGCTTTCAGAAGTTGTAGATTATTTTGAATGGTTGGGTGAAGCGCAAGGCTCGAACGGCTCGCGCCGGGACAAGATTGAAACAGCGTCAAAGAGCATCAAGGCTCAGGAAAAAGCGCTGACGGATGCGATGATCCATGGCGTCGGAAACCTCAAAGGACTTGCAGACATGGAAGGCATAACCCTGATTGGAGGGGTTGATAACCCCGCTCGCGAAGGATTGGTATCTCTGGTTTCTGACAAAATTCCGGCCGTCGATCTAGTCAGCGAACTTAACAAACGTCGCATTCGAACCCATCTCCGGAAAGCAGATCACTATTCCGGCAACATCCTGGAACCACTTGGCTTGGACGGATGTGTCCGTGTGTCCATGTGCCACTATAATTCGTTGGAAGAGGTCAAGGAGTTTCTGGTTGCCATGCAAGAAATCTGCGACCAGTCTTAAGTATCTCGGACGCCACCGGCAAACATGGGGCCACCGCGCCACCGTGGGAAGCCATATCCCAGAATAAAGACCATATCGATATCAGCAGCACTTCGTGCAATGCCTTCATCCAGAATTTTCTGTCCTTCTGATACCATTGCCTGAAGGATACGACTCTGGATTTCAGCCATTGTGAACGATCTGGGAACGATGCCTGCAGCTTTCCGCTCTTCTGCGATAATTTCTTCGACTACCGGATCGGGAATGCCTTTTCTGCTGCCTTCGGGGTATTGATACCATCCCGCTTCGGTCTTCTGCCCAAATCGACCAAGCTCGCAAATGCGATCAGCGATTTTCACATACCGTTCCTTCGGGTCTCGGGTCGGCGCGAGGCGTTTGCGGTTGGCCCAGCCGATATCAAGGCCTGCCATATCCTGCATTTCAAATGGCCCCATCGCCATGCCGAAGTTACGCATAGCTGTATCAATGTCTTGAGGTGAAGCGCCGTCCTCAAGCATGTAATCACATTGCTTTCGGTAGTTGGCCAATATCCGGTTGCCGATAAACCCGTCACACACACCGGAAAGTACAGGTACTTTCCTGAGCTTCTTGGCGATTGCAAAACCAGTCGCAAGCGTTTCGTCCGAAACGGTCTCTGTTTCAATGATTTCCACTAGTTTCATGATGTGCGCGGGTGAGAAAAAGTGAAGACCCAGCACACGTTCCGGATTTGTTGCCGAAGCAGCAATCTCATTGACATTCAGATAGGATGTATTGGTCGCGAGGATTGCGTCAGGTCTGCAAACGTCGCAGAGTTTCCTGAAAACCTGCTTTTTGACCTTCATGTCTTCAAAAACTGCTTCGACTACAAGGTCTGTTGCAGTTAACGCTTCATACTGAGTAGAGGTTGAAAAAGCCTCACCCATAGCATCGCGCTTTTCCTGGGAGATAAGCCCACGCGACAAAGAGCCATCGAGCGTTTTTGCAACCCGTTGAGCGCCGGCTGATGCCGCCTCTTCATCGCGCTCAATCATGATGACTTCATATCCAGCGAGCAGCATAGCTGAGGCTATGCCAGCCCCCATGGTTCCGCCACCAATTACACCGCAGGATTGAACATTCCTGGTTTTTATTCCTTCCAGTTTTCCAATCTTTGAAGTCTGACGTTCGGAAAAAAAGACATGCCGAAGCGCCGCCGATTGTTCACTCTCCTTGAGCTGGACAAAACGTTCACGCTCACTTGAAAATGCCTCGACTACATCCAGTTTTCCAGAATCAAGTACGGATGCAGCTGCTTCCACTGGTGAAAGTTGGCCTCTGGCTTTTGCTGAGACCCCAGCAAGAATTTCCTTCGATGTCTTATCATCTGGAACGTCTGTGACGGGTCTTCTGGATATCGCGATGGGCAGTGATGCGGTCATTTTGGATCTCGTAAAACTGATGGCGAATGCCTCAAGTTCACCATCTGGAGCAACAGCATCGACCAAACCATTTTGGTGTGCTTCGGATGCCGAGATAGGCTTGCCGGTAGTCACCATGGAAATCGCACTCTCGATTCCTATCAAACGGGGAAGGCGAACCGTCCCGCCAGCGCCGGGAATTAGACCAAGATGCACTTCCGGTAGACCAAACTTTGCTGATTTTACCGCTACCCGATAGTGACATCCCAGAGTTACTTCACATCCGCCACCCAGCGCTGTTCCATGGACCGCTGCAATCCAGGGTTTGGTAGACATTTCAATTCGATTGATGACATCAGGAAGGTGAGGTTCTTTAGGCGCCTGGTTAAACTCTCTGATGTCTGCGCCTGCAATGAAGGTTCTTCCGTCACAAATCAAAACAACTGCCTTGATAGTGTCATCCTTGTCCAAGGATTCGCAGGCTTCGAAGAGTTCACTTCTGACAGCGTGCGAAAGCGCGTTAACCGGAGGATTGTTGACCCGCACAATCGCAATTTCATTCTGTGAAGTAACTGTGACAACAGGCATTTCATAAGGTCCTTATCAATTTCGATAACAGGATAGACGATTCTTGTTGAAGCATAATATGTTACAGAAATAAAATATTTTACATAATTTCGTAACACATATATACTGCTGGCCAGATCAAGCGAAATACCGGTAGCGGAGGAATGGTATTGGACGCCTTCATAATAGATGCAGTTAGGACACCAATCGGGCGCTATGGTGGCGGTTTGTCGTCGATTAGGACAGACGATCTTGCTGCATTGCCCATTGCAGAACTTGTGCGCCGAAATCCCGATATCGATTTCTCTCAGTTGGATGATGTCATTTTGGGTGACGCAAATCAGGCGGGTGAAGACAATCGTAATGTGGCGCGAATGGCGGCTCTGCTTGCTGGGCTGCCAGTCGATGTTCCCGGTTCTACCATCAACCGGTTGTGTGCCTCAGGCATGGATGCAGTCGGCATGGCGTCCAGGGCAATCAAGGCTGGTGATTACAGAATGGCAATTGCAGGCGGTGTGGAGAGCATGAGCCGTGCTCCTTTTGTCATGCCCAAGGCTGACACGGCATTTTCACGCGCCAATGCGGTCTATGACACGACCATTGGCTGGCGGTTTGTGAACCCAAGGATGAAATCAGAGTTTGGGATCGATTCAATGCCGCAAACTGCTGATAATGTGGCGCGGGATTATCAGATCAGCCGCGAAGATCAGGATGCTTTCGCGGCCCGGTCACAAGCACGATGTGAAGCCGCTCAAAAGGCAGGTCATTTTGATGATGAACTGATGAGCATAACGATCCCCCAGCGCAAGGGTGATCCGGTTGTGGTCGAAAAAGATGAGCATCCAAGAGCAGGAACATCGGTAGAAAAACTCGCTAGTCTGAAGGGCATCAATGGTCCCGATCTCACGGTTACCGCAGGAAATGCATCCGGAGTGAATGATGGCGCTGCAGCACTACTGTTGGGTGATGAAGACGCCGCCAGGGGTCATGAGCCTTTGGCCCGTATCGTCGGTATGGCTGCTGCAGGCGTTGAACCGCGTATTATGGGCATTGGACCGGTTCCGGCAGTACGCAAAGTACTTGAACGCACAGGTCTCTCAATTGACCAGATGGATGTGATCGAGTTGAACGAGGCGTTTGCCAGTCAAGGCCTTGCAACCCTTCGTGAGTTGGGAGTTGCGGATGACGCAGATCACGTAAACCCGAATGGAGGCGCAATAGCCTTGGGTCATCCGCTTGGTATGTCAGGTGCACGTTTGGTGATGACAGCAGCCTATCAATTGAAACGCACAAACGGGCGCTATGCTTTATGCACCATGTGTGTGGGTGTTGGGCAGGGCGTGGCTCTGGTTCTTGAACGCACTTAGAGGAGAAAGCAGATGTATGCACAAATGGTGAAATCCACCGGGAAGAGTGTTCAGGCTTTGGACGATATGTCTCCTGAAGAGCGTGCTTTTCAGGAACGCATTGATCGTGGCGAAAAGATTGAACCAAAAGACTGGATGCCTGATGCATATCGCAAAAACCTGATCCGGCAGATCGGGCAACATGCGCATTCGGAAATTGTCGGGCAACTACCGGAAGGAAACTGGATTACTCGCGCGCCAACGCTTGAGCGCAAGGCCAACCTGCTTGCCAAGGTGCAGGATGAGGCAGGTCATGGTCTTTATCTCTATTGTGCAGCGGAAACGCTTGGCGTCAGCCGGGATGAGCTCTTTGAAATGCTGCATTCCGGCAAGATGAAATATTCATCCATTTTCAATTATCCAACACTGACATGGGCGGACATGGGTGCCGTTGGTTGGTTGGTTGACGGGGCTGCCATCATGAACCAGGTGCCGCTTCAACGAACATCTTACGGACCTTATGCTCGAGCGATGGTTCGTATCTGCAAAGAAGAAAGTTTCCATCAGCGTCAGGGATATCACATCATGATGACCATGGCGAACGGAACTCCTGAACAAAAGCGTATGGCGCAAGATGCATTGAATCGTTTCTGGTATCCGGCTCTCATGATGTTTGGACCATCAGACAAGGACAGTGTTCATTCAGCGCAATCCATGGCTTGGAAAATCAAGATGAATACGAATGATGAGCTGCGCCAGAAGTTTGTGGATGAAACAGCACCACAAGCCGAGTTTTTGGGACTCTCCATTCCCGATGAAAATCTGAAGTGGAATGAGGAACGTGGAAACTATGATTTCTCTGAACCGGATTGGGATGAATTTTACAACGTCGTATCAGGTAATGGACCCTGCAATGTCGAGCGACTGGAAGCGCGTAAAAAAGCATGGAGCGATGGTGCATGGGTGCGCGAGGGGATGATGGCTCATGCTGAGAAAAAAGCCATGCGCAAGCAGGCAGCGGAGTAGATCATGTCAAACGCAAAAGAATGGCCCCTTTGGGAAGTCTTCATTCGGGGGCAACATGGCATGAGCCACCGACATGTGGGATCGCTTCATGCACCAGATGCAGAACGTGCAATCAAAAATGCCCGCGACGTATACACTCGCCGAAACGAAGGGGTAAGCATATGGGTCGTTGAAGCAGAAAACATTGCAGCGTCAAGTCCTTCCGACAAAGGCCCACTCTATGACCCGGCCCGGGACAAGGTCTACAGGCATCCGACATTTTACGATATTCCGGAAGAAGTCGGGAAGATGTGATCGCAATGACTGTTTCAGACAATACAGCTCTTTTTGAATTCCTTTTGCGACAAGGCGACAACGCTCTGGTTCTGGGGCATCGCACATCGGAGTGGTGTGGCGTAGGTCCCGTCCTTGAAGAAGATATTGCACTCGCCAACACCGCGCTTGACTTGATTGGTCAAACCCAATTGTGGTTAGCACTCGCCGGTGAAGTCGAAGACAAGGGACGCGATGCCAATGATCTTGCCTATTTTCGGGATCCTTACGACTTCCGAAACCTCCTGATGCTGGAATTGCCGAACGAAGACTATGGCAGAACCATTATGCGGCAGTTTTTGTTTGATGCATTTCAGGTGCCTTGGCTGACTGCACTACAAGAGAGCAACGATAAGCGTGTTGGTGATATCGCGGCAAAGTCGCTCAAGGAAGCCATGTATCATCTCGAACGTTCTGCTGAAACGGTGATTGCTCTGGGTGATGGAACCGACGAAAGCAATTCCAAAATGCAGCAAGCGCTTGAGTTTCTGTGGCCCTATGCAGGTGAAGTATTCGCCGATGATGAGAATGACGTCAGCGTAGCAAGCAAGGGAATTGCGCCTCTGCCTTCAAGCATTCATGATGTTTGGAACAGTACCATCAACAGAACTTTCAGCGAAGCCTGTTTGAAGCGTCCTGAAAGTCAATTTGCGCATTCAGGCGGACGCGAGGGCTTTCGGCATACCGAACATTTGGGTCATATGCTTGCCACCATGCAAACCCTTCAACGCTCGCATCCGGGAGCGACTTGGTAATGGGAATGCACGTTCAACCAGATCAAATCTGGCAATGGTTGGAGAATGTACCAGACCCGGAAATCCCGGTGATTTCTGTCGTAGATCTCGGCGTTGTGCGTGATGTGAACACAGCAGGTGACGAAGTTGAAATTGTTATAACACCTACATATTCCGGCTGCCCGGCGATGCGGGTTATTGCATTGGACATTGAAACGGAACTCGCGAAGCGCGGCGTCGAAAATCTGAGGCTCACCACATCCATCAATCCACCTTGGACAACCGATTGGTTGTCGGAAAAAGGCAAGGCCCGTTTGGAGGAATTTGGCATTGCTCCTCCGCGCCCGGCTGGAGGTCCCGAAAGGTGTCCTTTGTGCAAGTCTTCGAATGTAGAACGGATCAGCCAATTTGGCTCGACACCATGCAAGGCCCAGTGGCGTTGCAAAGAGTGTCTGGAGCCGTTTGACTATTTCAAATGTATTTGAGGTGATGCAATGCAGTTCCACCAACTTAAAGTTACCAACCTTGAAAAAACGATAAGAGATGCGGTCGTTTTGACCTTGGAGCCGGATAACAAAGATGCGTTTGAATTTACACAAGGTCAGTACCTGACGTTCAAACGTGATTTTGACGGTGAGGAATTGCGCCGATCTTATTCGATTTGTTCTTCGAAGCAGGGCGGTTTGCTGCAGGTCGGGATCAAGCGGGTTGACGGTGGTGCGTTTTCAAGCTGGGCAAATTCAGAACTTCAGATTGGCGATACACTCGAAGCCATGCCTCCGATGGGAAATTTCTACAAACCCAAAGAGGTTTCCAGCGGTGCACATTATCTTGCCTTCGCAGGCGGATCGGGTATTACGCCAATTCTATCCATCCTGCGAACCGGTCTGCGTCAGGAGCCAACTGCGAAATTCACACTGGTGTATGCGAACCGGAATACAAACTCGATCATGTTTCGTGAGGAACTGGAGGATTTAAAGAATACCAATCTGGATCGTCTGAGCATCATCCATGTGCTCGAAGAGGACAGCCAAGGCATAGAGTTGTTTCATGGCCGGGTAGATGCAGATAAGTGCGAAAGACTATTTTCAGGTCTGATCGATCTGGAGAGCGTTACAACCGCATATATCTGTGGCCCAGAACCCATGATGCTTGCCATCTCGGATGCATTGGAAACTCATGGTCTAGCCAAGGAAGACATCAGATTTGAGCTTTTCGCCAGCGGCCAACCGGGCAGGGCAAAGAAAAAAGCCCTCTCGTCCAAAGACGACAAAAAAGGAATACCTGGCAAAGTAACGATCGGAGGTGTGACACAAACCCTGCTTTTCGACCGAGACACCAGTTTGCTTGAAGCGGCTGCCGAAAACAATCTTGATCCTCCATTTGCTTGCAAAGCAGGCGTATGTTCCACCTGCAAGGCCAAGGTCACTGAAGGTGAGGTGGAAATGATCGCCAACCACGCTTTGGAAGACTATGAAGTTGAAGCGGGCTTTGTCCTTACCTGCCAGTGTTATGCTGTTTCAGATACGATTGCCTGGGATTATGACGAGGCTGGTCATTGATCGTCTCAAGGATCCAGTCCACAACTGAATTAGTCGATCAACTTGCGTCCCTAGAACCGATCAAAACCTGGTCTTTGCTTGTAACGATCTTTGGTGATTTTCACCGCACAGGCAAGACCGAACTGTCCGGATCATTTCTAAAGGAGTTTCTTGCGCCAGTCGGCATCAAACCTGAAGCAATTCGTGTAGCCCTGCACAGGTTGAGAAAAGACGGCTGGATTGAAACCGAGAAGCAAGGAAGGGAAACCCGTTACAGGCTATCATCGAGTGCGCTAGAAGAAACAAAAAGGGCCTATGCGGACGTCTACAGGTCCGACTTGAAATTTTCGGATGGATGGATACTGGCAACCTTTGAAACACCCGACGAGTGTAGCGAGATCGGAATAAGTATCGCTAAGCAAACATCGTTGTTACCGAAGGTAAAAGCGCTATCACTGGACAAGGCGCTGATTTCAAATTTCGATGCGGTCAACATTCCTGATTGGTTGCCTGCAAGTCTTGTTTCGGAAGCTTGGGTTCTCAATGCTTCAAAGCTAGCTGAACTCGCAAGTAATGCGTTTCAAATTTCACGAGAGTTTTCTATCCGCGAAGCCGAATTGGTTCGCATTCTGATCCTTCACCATTGGCGACGAATGGCGTTGAGAGATGAGGTTTGGTGTCTGATTTGGCTCGACCCGAAAGGCACATTGGCGGAATGTCAGCGTATGGTTCACAGTGCAATTGCCGAGTTGCGTTCAGATTGAAAAACACAATCTCATTGGCAATCTTCAATGAATTCCCAGACAAGATCTCCCGGAATACCCTCATAAACCATGCTTTTCGAATTCGTGCTGTATATGAAATTTATCTGGCATGAAACTAGTTTGCGTTTTAAAACAGCAGGGTAGGGAGGAAATAATGTCCAGATGTATTCTTGTGCAAATCAGGTGCAAGCCCGGCACGGCGTATCAGGTTGCAACCGAAATTTCAGATAGGGAAATTCATTCCAGTCTGTACTCCACAAGTGGGGAATATGATCTCTTCATGATGATGTATATTCCTGACGGTGAAGACATTGGTAAATACGTCAATGACAAGCTGCTCGACATAGAAGGAATTGAGCGGACCCTTACAACAATGACATTTAATGCGTTCTAGCGCTCAGTTTCAGTATCTTGGGAGGAAAAAGATGAAACTCAAAACCGTAGCCCTTGCAGCGGCTCTGTCTGTCAGTACAGCAATTTCTGCATTCGCCGAGCCAGTGAAAGTCGGCATGATTACAACCTTGTCAGGTGGCGGCGCTGGTCTCGGAATAGATGTTCGTGATGGCTTTATGCTTGCAGTAAAAAAGTCCGGCAACAAGGATATTGAAGTCATTGTTGAAGATGACACACGCAAGCCCGACATCGCTGTTCAACTTGCCGACAAGATGATCCAGTCTGAGAAAGTGGACATCATGACAGGCATCATCTGGTCAAACCTTGCAATGGCGGTTGTACCTGCCGCCACGGCACAGGGAAAATTCTACCTTTCGCCAAATGCGGGACCGTCTGCGCTTGCTGGCAAGGGATGTCATCAAAACTACTTTAACGTTGCATGGCAGAACGACAATCTGGCCGAAGCCGCTGGTGGCTACGCCAATGATACCGGCTTCAAGAACTCTTTCCTGCTGGCGCCAAACTATCCGGCCGGGAAAGACATGCTCAACGGGTATAAGCGTTTCTATAAGGGGGATGTGAATAACGAGGTCTACACACAACTTGGACAAAAAGACTATGCGGCTGAGATCGCTCAAATTCGTGCGTCCGGCGCCGACAGCGTCTATTTCTTTTTGCCGGGTGGCATGGGCATTGCGTTCATGAAGCAATATGCGGCATCCGGTGTGGATGTTCCGTTGATTGGTCCGGCATTCTCGTTTGACCAAGGTATCCTTCAGGCGGTTGGTGAAGCAGCTTTGGGTGTGAAGAATACGTCACAGTGGAACAAGGACCTAGACAATGCTGCTAACAAGGCATTTGTCGAGGCGTTTCAAGCCGAATATGGTCGTCTGCCATCGCTATATGCGAGCCAGGGCTACGATACGGCCAATCTCATTCTTTCTGCAATGGGTAAAGCCAGCGTAAAAGACGCAGATGCTTTCCGTGCAGCACTGAAAGAAGCAGATTTCGACAGTGTACGTGGCAAGTTTTCTTTTGCTTCCAACCAACACCCAATCCAGGACATCTATGTGCGGGAAGTGGTCAAGGAAGGGGATGTCTTCACCAACAAACTTGTGAGCAAGACAATGACAGACCACGCAAACGCTTATACAGGCGATTGTGCTCTGTAATTGATTTCAAAAAGAGATGAGGGCCGGGTACTTGTTGCCCGGCCATATTTATAAGTTGTTGTATGCGGTTTCGATCCCGCCACGCAAAATGCCAACAAGGTCATCAATCTGGCTTCGAGAAATTGTCAGTGGCGGGGACATCACGCAAGAATTGTAAACCGGACGCACCAGCAGCCCGTTTTGTTGGCAAATTTCATCCACTTTGTACAAAAACTCAACATCCCGCATTTCGTCTGGATGATCTTCATCCAGCTCGCATTCTACTCCTGCCATCAACCCTTTGACACGTATATCGGTTACACATGGAATGTCGTTTAGGGATTGAAGTGAGGCTTCGAAATCGGGAGCAAGCTGCTGCACGTTTTCAAGCAATCTGTCTCGCTCAATAATCTCAATATTCGCGAGCGCCGCGGCCGCAGCAACCGGATGACCGGAATATGTAAATCCACTCACGAAGTTCCTGGCTTCATTACTTGCAGATTTAATTTCCTCTACTAGGCGGTCAGAAATGAATAGTGCCCCCATTGGGACATAGCCAGAAGTGAGTCCCTTTGCGGTAGTGATCATATCGGGCACAACGTCGAACACATCCTCACTGGCAAAGAAGTGTCCCAGCCTCCCAAATGCAGTCACGACCTCGTCGGCTATGAACAACACATCATGCTTTCTGCAAACTTCATGGCATCGCTTGTGGTAGCCGTCAGGTGGCACAATAACGCCACCCGATGCCATAATGGGTTCAGCAATAAATGCCGCCACTTTATCAGCCCCAATTTCAAGGATTTTGTTCTCCAGATCAGAGACTTTCTCGTCGCAAAAGGCATCCATGGAAAGGTCAGCTGGCTTGTCTTTCGGCTTCGGACAAGGAAGTAGATGTATGGTGTCCGCGATCATATCCATATTGGCTTTTTCACGCATCTTGCCCGAACAACTGGAGGACAGATACGTGCTGCCATGATACGCGTTTACGCGAGATATTATGTGTTTCTTCTCGGGTCTCCCGAGGCAGTTATTGTAGAAAAATGCAAACCGCAAAGCTGAGTCGACAGCCGTTGAGCCACCGGTTGTGAAGAATACATTGTTCAAATCCCCGGGGGCGAGATCAGCCAGCTTTTCTGACAATTTGGTCGTAACTGGAGCGGCCATCGACCATGGGGAGAAATAGCTAAGGTCCCGCATTTGCCTGGCAACCGCTTCTATGATTTCCTCGCGGCCATACCCGACATTGACGCACCACATGCCGCCCGGTCCATCCAAAAGTTCATTCCCTGCAGTGTCTTGAACAAAGACGCCTTCGCTATTGGCGAGAGACGTCCAGTCAAACTCTCCAATCGATGTCACATCCTGCCACGGACGCAGAAAATTCTGATCTGCCGTTGTCAAAGCCTCACCTCAAATACTCTGTTTGCGATCAGCATTCGTGATCTTCATTCAAACAAGTGTGTCACAAGCGGGATGCCGGGCAAAGCAGAAAAACTCTCCCAACCACGCGGATTTTGAGTGAATTCTTCGTAGAAAATTCTTTTTCTTCAAGGTAATAGGTCATATCCTTGAATCAAAGTGTTACGGTAGCAGAGCTCGTTAAATGTCATTGGTGCTGATTGCAGAACAGATTTTGAACGGACTGCAGTTCGGCATCATGCTGTTTTTGATGGCGGCTGGACTGACCCTTATTTTTGGCGTGATGGGATTGATCAATCTGGCGCACGGCTCATTGTATATGGTGGGCGCGTTTGCTGCGGCTGCAGTCGCTGGTGCAACGGGATCATTTCTTTTGGCTTTGGTTGCCGCGCTTGCCGCCGCAGCGCTGGCGGGTGCAATCGTCGAAATGGTGGTGATCCGCAGGCTTTACGATCGGGACCATCTCGATCAGGTTTTGGCAACCTTCGCGCTCATCCTGATTTTCTCTGAGGGAACACGCTGGGTGTTTGGGTCGTTCCCTTTGTTTCTTGACATTCCTGCCTATCTTGCTGGTCCTGTAACATTGCCCGGGGGTATTCAGTATCCGCTCTACCGGATAGCGCTCATCGTCTGCGGACTTTTAATTGCGCTTGGTCTGGCTCTGATGATTACGAAAACGCGCATCGGAATTCAGATCAGGGCCGGAGAGAATGACCGCGAAATGATCGCTGCACTGGGTGTTGATATCTCCAAATTATATACGATCATCTTTGCGTTGGGCGCAGCATTGGCCGGACTGGCTGGCGCGTTGGTTGGGGCCATACAATCGGTTGAAGTGGGCATGGGAGAGCCGGTTCTCATTCTTGCCTTTGTGGTGATTGTCATTGGTGGCATTGGTTCCATCAAAGGCGCTCTGGTTGGCAGTATTCTTGTGGGGTTGACCGATACACTGGGGGGAGTGTTTCTGCCACAGTTTTTCCAACTGTTCATGGAAGTTTCAACCGCCACCAATGTGGGATCATCCCTCGCATCGATGGCCATCTATATCCTGATGGGTGCAGTACTGATCTGGCGCCCGACTGGCCTGTTTGGAAATTCTCAATGATCAGCGAACGGTATTTCAATATCGCCATACTCGCGCTGCTGATTATCGTTCCGACATGGGCGTATTTTGCAGATGAACCTTTTACGATCACGTTGATGACGCGAGCCGCGATATTCGCCCTGGCAGCTGTCGGACTAAACCTCGCACTGGGTACGGGCGGGCTGGTCAGTTTTGGTCACGCTGCCTTTTTTGGCATGGGTGGATATGTGATGGGCATACTCGCGCACCATGCCCAGACATTTACGCCTGTAGCAGAAGTTCCATTCCTCATTGAGGGCACAAAATCGATGCCGGTAATCTGGCTGGTTTCCATTTTGCTGTCCGCAGTTTTGGCCTGGGTGATTGGATTTTTGTCCCTCAGAACAAGCGGTGTCTATTTCATCATGATTACGCTGGCATTCGCACAGATGATGTTTTTCTTTTCCATCAGTTGGTCAGAATATGGGGGAGAAGATGGTCTGTCGATCTATGTACGAAACAGTTTTCCCGGCCTAAATACCCTTGATCCTATCCAGTTCTACATTCTCTGCCTGGCGATTTTGTTGATCGTTCTCGGCGCAATGGCGCGTGTGGTGAAATCGCCATTTGGCCTCGCACTGAATGCCGCGCGTCAATCCCCACAACGGGTGGATGCGGTAGGTTTGAACGTAAAGCGCCTGAGGCTGGTTGCATTTATCATATCGGGAGCCATTACAGGGTTGGCCGGAGCCTTGTTTGCCGATCTCAACCGCTTTGTCAGTCCCACCATGTTCAGTTGGCAGTTGAGTGGGGAAATCATGGTCTTCATCATCATTGGAGGTGTGGGAAGACTGTTCGGTCCGGTGGTTGGTGCGCTGATCTTCGTGGCACTTGAACATTTTCTGGGTGGCTTGAGTGATTTTTGGCACATTTACCTTGGCCTTTTGCTTCTTATGATCGTGTTGTTTGGAAAGGGTGGCATCATCGGAATGATCTGCGGCAGGGAGAAGTCCCATGGTTGAACCCGTTCTCCTGACGGAAGGTATTTCCAAGTCCTTTGGTTCAGTGATTGCGTGTGAAAATGTGTCACTCGACCTGCGACCGGGAGAGATCCATGCTGTGATTGGACCAAACGGTGCCGGTAAATCCACCCTGATTTCCCAGATTTGCGGGACATTGAAACCGGACAACGGCCGAATTTTTCTACATGGCACCGATGTTTCGTCACAAAGTGTGCGCGAGCGATCTCTTGCAGGCCTTGCGCGGACCTTTCAAATTTCGGCGCTGGCAATGGAAGATACGGTTTTGCAAAACGCCGTATTGGGTGCCTTGGGTGCGACCGGAAATCCGTGGAAGTTTCTAAGCGAGGCGTTACCGGATCCGAACTATCGCGAAAATGCAGAACTGGCGCTCAAAAGAGTGGGGTTGCTGGATTTCAAAAACCACCGAACTGCCGAATTAAGCCATGGCCAACGACGGCAGTTGGAAGTTGCCATCGCGCTGACGCTTAACCCAAGTGCGTTCATCATGGATGAACCGATGGCGGGTCTTGGGGCAGAAGGCTCTAAGCGATTGACCGGAATACTTGATGAAGTCCGAACCGAAGCCCCCATCCTGCTGGTGGAGCATGACATGGATGCAGTGTTCGCTTTGGCAGATCGCATTAGTGTTCTGGTATATGGAAAGATCATCGCAACGGGAACAGTAGACGAAATTCGCAACAACCCAGCAGTGCAGGAAGCTTATCTTGGAGAAAGCAAATGAGTTTTCTCAGCTTGAACAATGTTTCAGCATCCTACGGTTCCAGTCAGGCTTTGTTTGGCGTGAATCTGACATTGAACGAAGGGGAGGTGATGGCGCTGATGGGCCGCAATGGCATGGGCAAGAGCACCACAGTCAGGTGTATTTGCCGCATGATACCTTCAAGCGGTTCGCTCACTTTTGCATCTGTCGACTTAAGCAAGCTTGCCAGCCATCAGGCTTCACGCTTGGGCATTGGTCTGGTTCCGGAGGGACGGCGCTGTTTTTCAGGATTGTCGGTATATGAAAACCTTGTGGCTGCTGCCCGCCCCGGGTTCTGGACATTTGAAAAGATTGTTGACCTCTTCCCTCGACTGGGAGAACGCAAGCAGCAGATTGCATCTTCGCTATCGGGTGGAGAACAGCAAATGCTGGCGATAGGCCGGGCGCTGATGACCAATCCGAAGCTCCTGATTCTGGATGAGGCCACAGAAGGCTTGGCCCCGCTAATTCGCGATGAAATCTGGAATGCGATTAAGCAGCTAAAGACAGAGACGGGTCTGTCAATTCTTGTCATTGACAAGTCTGTTACGGAATTGCGTTCAATCAGCGATTCTGCCGTGATCCTTGAACGCGGGCGCGACGTTTGGAGCGGTAAGATGTCCGAATTGACATCGGAAATAACTGCCAAATACGTTGGTGTGTAGCGCATAGGTGTTTACGAAGATTGCCCAAATCAGAAAATACGTGAGGGTCTATGGCTGCATTGAGTCCTATCTAACTAATCAGCCTATTGCGCTCAGTGGGTGTTTTCCCAATAATTATGTTCACCAAATGTGTTTTAAAAAATATTTTTGTTAGGCCGGAACCGAAATTGAAACGGAGTGGAATTCCTCCCGGTTTAGTTGAATATGTCGGTTGCAATATCGTGGTTTGCAAAGGATAAAATTCGTGACGATGTCCAACCAGTCTGATGTGAACCTTATTGAGAAAATTGAACAGGCATTTGCAGATGTTCAATATCCAGGTGACGACAATTTAACAGATTCTAATTACGGAGAAGAACCATCTGCTTTAGCAATCGAATTCAGAGGAAAGACGGATTGGAAACAGTTGGATACAGCGTTTCTAAATCAAGCGCCAGATGGTTGGGGGTCTGCACTTAGCTTCTTCTCTGATAGCGCTCTCCGCTTTTACCTGCCTGCTTATCTAATTGCTAATATTCAAGACGGATTAGAATTTTGTCCGGCAAGTATATTGTGTTCGTCCCTGACACCTTCTGGAGAAAAAGTAAAAATCGCAAAGATGTGGGGAGGCGGAACTATGGGAGACAGAGCGAGAATTTGTTTTGACAAATTTAATGCTGAACAGGTTTCTGCAGTGATAGCGTATCTTTGGTGGGAACTGGATACTGACGGTGACTATGATATGTGTATCGAACAAGCACTCGAAAACTATTGGCTCCAACGCGAAGCGGCTTTCTTAGATTGACGGCCCAGTTAGCTGGAAACGCGCTACTGGAGTGTCAGCATCGAACCAAATTCGATCATTATGGGATGGTCTTTCATTGAACCATGATTGAGGAGTAATCGGACGCTTTCTCAACTCTCCAGACCTTCAAGATTTAGTTGAAGTGTCTGTCTGCATTTGGGAAATCCGAACCAATTTCTTTGGCTTTGTTGGTTCACCTTTATGGACTGAAACATGTTGAGCTGCGATATATCTGCGGGCTTGTACAATGGTTAGCCCAAGCTCAGTTTTGGAATTTGGCCCGATCCGAAAAACCATAAACGCTTGTATTCGCGATATGCGTTGCATTTCAGTTTCAGCGAGGTTTTCGTACGATTGCTCTTCAGGCACAGCTCCGCATCAAATTCCTGATTCATAAGAAACCGGAATGAAAACATTCAGAAACAATTGAAGCATTATCGATCGTCAGCGACGTTCAATTGAAACATCAGAGGCGCAAAAAGTTCTCCGTTAACTGAAACTATCCAACTAAATGGAGAATTAAAATGTCACGTAAAATCATCACAGCATTTGCCCTTGCTGCAAGCGTATTGGCAACGGCTTCCGTTGCAGAAGCTGGCGGCGAACATAAGGGTGGCCGCCACATCGGCAAACATTTTCATGGCCATGTTTGGCATGATTACAACCATTATCGACCATATCGTGGATGTAACCGCTTTCTGAAAAAAGCCAAGTACACCGGCTCTCAATATTGGTTCAACAAGTACCGCCGTTGCATCGGTTACTACTACTAATCCAACCAGAACCATTGCCAATGAACGGGGTCTGCCGATATCGGCCGACCCTGTCGTCTTTAAGTGAGTTCGTGGCCACGTCGGTCAACTCACCTCAATTCCATTCAATCAAGGAGCCTATCATGAGAATTTCTTTTATGGCCTATAGTATCGCATGCTATTTCATAGGGGTATCTGCGCTTGTCGCACTTATCCTATTCATCGGAGATATCTATCTTCCGGTAACAGTCAACAAAGCTTCAACACTCGCACCAGATCTGTCGCCAGAAACGGCACTTTTTTGGAACATAATTCTGATTGTTCTATGGGGCTTGCAACATAGCATCATGGCTGATGCCAAATTCAAATCCTGGTGGACGCAATTTGTACCGCCAGCAATTGAACGGAGCACATTTGTACTATTCGTTGGATTGGCGACTTCAGGTTTGATCCTGTTCTGGGTGCCTATACCAACAATGATCTGGGATGTTTCGGGAACAAGCTTCGGGTTGGTATTGCTGATTGCTTATTTTTCCGGATGGGCAATCACTTTGTTTGCGAGCTTCCTCATCAATCATTTCCAGCTATTTGGTTTAGAGCAGGCGTTCCGGCTTCAGACACAAACCCAATCCAAACGGGCGATTTTTGTAACTCCGTTTTTGTATCGGATTGTGCGTCATCCGATGATGACAGGCATTTTAATATCGCTGTGGTGTGCGCCAACAATGACGTTTGGTCGGTTGTTGTTTAATATTGTGATGACGACTTACATACTCGCAGGTACCAGGCACGAAGAAGAAGGCCTTATCGCAGAACTGGGTCAAGAGTATGAAGATTACCAGGAAACAACACCTATGTTGGTTCCAAGTCTCTCACGCAAAGAAACGCATAAAACTTCTTAGTTTGTCATCAAACACAAATCTCCCCGCCACTGATTTTCGGTGGCGGGATGATTTTGCATAAAAGGATGAAATCTTATTTGTTGTCTGAAAGTTGCCAGACTGTTTGCTCGCCGAATCCTCGAATAGAGCGCTGGCCGATATTCTTGATATCAAACTGATCTTTCAGAACTTTCGCGACATCATCTTGAACGCTAATTTGCATGGGTTCAGAGAATTCCTGTAGACGTGATGCCAGATTTACAGCAGGGCCGAAAATGTCATAGACATATTTTTGAATGCCTACGACCGATCCAACAACCGAGCCTGTCGACAAGCCAATACGACACTGCCACTTGTGTGGATGACTTTGATTGCGACGCTCAAGATAGCGGATGAACCGTATTGCCGTGTTGGCAATTGACTTGGCGTGATCAGGTGTCGGATCTGGAAGACCAGCCACGGTAATATAGGCGTCACCGATGGTCTTGATCCGTTCACAGCCGAATTGTTCACCAATGCGATCAAATGCACTGTAGATGTCGTTCAATTCAGTGACCGTGACACTGGGATCCTGCGAAGCGACCATTTCGGTAAAGCCGACGAAATCGAGCATCAGTACGGAAACCGGGTCATACAGTTGGGGTGTTACAACGCCAAAGGTCTTATATTCTTCGTAGACTGACCGAGGCATGATGTTGAGAAGCAGCTTCTCTACCTGCTCTTTCTCTCTTTTGATTTCGCGGGTATTGCGCTCCACCATCATCGAATATGAATCGATCATCGATTCAAGTTCCTTGATGCGAGTGATATTTTGGCAAACAAGTACTAGGATTTCTTGCCCACCTTCATCAGCTGCAGTGAAATCAAGCGCAATGACAAGGTTTCTGCGTTTCTTCTTAAATCGGATTTCAGATGTGAAGCGGCCGCTTTGACCGAGAGCTTCCTGCATTGAAGTGATATCAAAATCAGGAAAAAGTTCCGCTAACTGTTTAGGTGCGCTTTCACCGCCAAACCACTCTTCAAAGGTATCGTTGTAAAAACCGAAATTGAGTGATTTACGATCGAGCAATGCCACACCTACGCCTATGGCACGCAACAATTGCTCGTTGATGGCTTCAATAGACATGGGTCAACCTACAATCAACGAACGCCGTTTGGCGAATTCTGCAACAACTGCATCAACGTCTTGGGGCTCAACACCGTGATCTTCAAGGGTGCCCCTCAATACGACCTCCAACTCATCAAAATGCGCGTCATTGATATCAAGGTGCGAGTGCAATTGGCGCAACTGACTGTCGGAGTAAGAAGCTGGGCCACCCAACAAAGAAGCGATAAACTTGGTCTGATGATCTACCATTCTGGACATGTCGATGTCGTCAAAAAAGGGACCAATTTCATCATTGTCTAGCAGGGTGTCGTAGAATGCGAGAACAATCTTGCTGACCTGAGAAAATCCACCATACTTTTCATAAAGGTTTTGAGCTGTCATAAAAATTCCGATCAAGAGGAGTGCAAATGTCGCCCGCTTGTTCAAGACTACATAAATTTCTGGATGTAGTTCAAGGACGATTTGGATTGATTGATTAATTGCTTTCTCCTCCCGAATGTGGATTGGGAGGAGAAAGCGCGGAGGCGCCCCGTCCTACCGCAATTCAACAATGATCTCGGCATACTCAGAAGGAATGCGAACCGAGCCATTTGTTGAGATGTTGTACTTCTCCACCAGTGTAATAATATCGGTATGCAAAGCTGCTTGGTCGTTCGTATCAAGCGCATCAAATGCTTTCTGCATTGGACCGTAGAATGTTCTGAAATACTCTAGAAAGTGGTCGGCCGAGCGATATCGGAACATAAAATTCTTCAATCTGAATGCAGCAATTTGTACCTCTGGTACAAAGGTTTCTTCAATCCATTCCCGACTACCCCAAAATGCGGGGGACTTTACACCGGCAGGCGGTGTTACATGCTTGCCAATGGTCTTGAACAATTGACCAATAAAGCTGTCTGGCGTCCAGTTTGCCATACCGATTGCACCGCCTGGCTTAACAATGCGCTGCAACTCTGAAGCGGCTTTCTTCTGGTTTGGTGTAAACATTACACCGAATGTTGAGACAGCGGCATCGAATGCGTTTTCATCAAATGGCAGAGCTTCTGCATCGGCTACTTTATAGTCAACTGCTAGTCCTTCCGCAGCGGCACGCTTGCTGCTGGCATCCAATAATTCTCTAACATAGTCAATCGAAGTCACGTCGCAGAAACGTCGAGCAAAGGCGAGTGTTGCATTACCGTTCCCTGCAGCGACATCCAGAACCTTTGCACCAGGATCGAGGTTCATAGCTTCGGCAAGTTCCTCTCCGGTAATCTGGAGGGTCACGCCTACTTTCGAATAGTCGCCTGAACCCCAAGCCTTATTCTGTTTCGCTTTGATCGCTTTGAAGTCCGGAGCGGGTTTTACTAGAGTGTGGATGTTCATGTTTTTGTTCCTTATGTTCAGGGTTGAGTATTTGTATTACGCAGCGTTTTTGATTGGCCAGCTGAACGCCACAGCAGGTTTTTCGACATTGGCGATGTGTTCGAAAATTCGTGAGTTTACCCATTCTGGTTGGAATATCGGGGCCATGTGACCGAGTTCGGGGAGAAGGGCGATCCGCGAGTTGGTCAATGCTCCTGAAACAGCTGCGGCCGCTCGCTGGGCAACTTCGGGTGACTCAAGGCCCATCATGACCAGCGATGGCATTTCAAGAGATGACAGATCTTTAAGTTGCCATGTCTCTGAAAAGCCTGCGGCAAAATCAGAGATAATAGCATTGATCATCCGCGAGAAATTTTGCTTGGCTGGTCTTTGAAGGCGATCCCAAAAACCAACACCATTCCAAAAATCAAGAAACTGTTGCATTCCAACTGAAGGGTCGTCGGTTGCTGCTGCAGCGGTTACCAAACCAGCAACCTGCTGAATTTCACTAAAAAGCCTTCGATCTTTTTGATCTCCACTTTTTAGAAAATGGAACGTGGCCGGTTCATACAACGTAAGACTTTTTACAAGATCAGGGCGGAGCAACGCAACTTTGATCGCAATTCCCGCACCGTTTGAATGGCCGACCAGATGAACTGGCGCGCTCAATTCTTCGATTTTTCGAACAACAGGCAGAGCTACAGCCGCCAATCCAGATTGGGAATGATCCGCACGCATTGGTGCTTTGCCATAACCGGGTAGGTCATAGGCCTGAACTTCGAAGTGATTTTCAAGGTCGGCGGTTAGGCTTCTCCATTGGTTGCTGTTCGACGCTGATGAATGCAATGCAACAACGGGTGCATTCTCGAATTGGTCATGTCTAAATTGCGCAAACATCTTTTCTATCCAGTCGCGGTTTCGTTGTATGCAAACTGGTGGTTGGATGTTTCAGCCCGATTTCACTTTTGAAGGCTCAGTGTTTCATTTGTTTCGAAGTGATATTCGTCACACATTTCCCCGTTCTCTTTTCAAAACAGCCAGTTATGGGAGTAAAGATTCTCGAGATCGCCCATTTCTGAAACAATTGAAACAATTGGGAGGAATTTTGAAATGGCTTTGAAACAATGACAAAATAGAAATCCTCGCTATGGTAATGAGCATGGTAAATGATCCGAATGAGGCTGAGCGAGCAATAGACGTCCTCCGAGATGCGATTGAATCGCTGAAAGAGGGTTTCGCGCTTTATGATGATGATCGGCGTCTTGTCATGTTCAACCAGCGCTATGCTGACATGAACAAGGGTGTAGCTGATCTGCTGAAACCTGGTCTCGACTGGGAAATCCTGATGCGGGAGACTGCACGCCGCGGCATTTACTCTGAAGCTATTGGAAACGAGGAGCAATGGGTCTCTGACCGCTTGGCAAACGGCATTGAGTTTATCCAGGATTATGAACTCACGGAAACTGACGGACGAACATATCTTGTTTCCGTTCACCCGACAAACCTTGGCGGATTCGTTGTAACCCGCGAAGACATCACCGACAGAAAGCAGATTGAAGCAACCGAGCGTGATGGAGATATGCTCATCCGGACCGTGTTGGATGCAAGTTCAGCAGTAGTGACAATGGCCCGGATCGGAGATGGGCAAATCTTGTATCGGTCACCCGCTGCTCTGCAATTGTTTGGAACGAGCAAAACTGCAAAGGAACACTACGTCAATCCCGAAGACAGAGCCGATTTCGTGACCCAGCTATTGGTGGATGGTCGGGTTGACGATCTTAAACTTGATCTCTTCAAGGCAAATGGCGAAATCTTTCCTGCATCGATCTCGTCGCAGTTGATAGAATATAAAGGCGAGGAAGTCATCGTCACCAGCATCACCGATTTGACGGTTCAGATGGAAGCGGATGCCTTGCTCAGACAAGTCATGGAAGCGTATCCAGCAGCTATCAATATGACGAAAGCGGAGTCCGGTGAAG
>JASJDO010000176.1 GCA_030065115.1 Rhizobiaceae bacterium
ATCGAATGCTTCCCAAACTTGATGGCCTGTCATTGTTGAAAAGCGTTCGTTCCGAAGGCAACCAGACACCGGCTTTGATCCTATCTGCTTTGGGAGAAGTGGATGATCGGGTGGAAGGGTTGCGCTCAGGTGGAGATGACTATCTGACGAAACCCTATGCATTCTCAGAATTGCTCGCTCGTGTGGAAGTTCTTTCCAAACGGTCTGGAACCCAAGAAACTGAAACCGTTTTGAAGGTTGGGGATTTGGAGCTTGACCGCCTCTCTCATACCGTGACCCGTGGCGGTGAAAAAATCCTGCTTCAACCCAGAGAGTTCAGACTTTTGGCTTACTTGATGCAAAACGCGGGACGTGTCGTTACCCGTACCATGCTTTTGGAGAAAGTCTGGGATTATCACTTTGACCCACAAACGAATGTGATTGATGTGCACATCTCTCGCTTGCGCGGCAAGATAGACCGGGATTTCGGGACACCCATGCTCCATACCATTCGTGGCGCGGGATACAAGCTTGATGCCGGGGATGGCGATTAATGTTTGGACGCATCCGCTCCTTGTTTCGAGTTACAGCGGTTAGGCTCTCCATAATCTACACTTTGATTTTTGGATTGGTTGCTGTGGGGCTGGTGGCCTATATGACCGGCGCTACGGTCAACGTGCTGCGCCAACAATATGAGGAATCCATTGATGAAGAAGTTCAAGGACTGGCTCAGATTTACCGCAATCGCGGCTTACGGAGATTGATAGCAACATTGGAGCGGCGAGCTCGCGCGCCGGGAGCGAACCTATATGTAGTGACAAATCCTTCCGGTGAAATTCTTGGCGGAAATGTACCAAGGCTTGAAAGTCGGGTGATGAGCCGCATCGGCTGGACGCGCCGGCCATTCAAATATCAACGTTATGGCGATGGCCCGGAAGACGATCACCGGGCAATTGCCCGGATCATTGAAGTTCCTAATGGTCTCAGAATTTTGGTTGGACGCGATATAGGCGAAACAGAGGGTTTCCGGAGGGTGGTTGGACGAAGTTTGGCACTTGCTCTGGGCACTATGGTCGGGCTTGGGTTGTTGACCTGGTTCATTTTCGGGCGCCGCGCATTGCGTCGTATCGACGAAGTTTCCCAGTCGTCTGTCAGGATTATGGGAGGTGATCGTTCCGAAAGGCTACCGATTTCAGGATCGGGCGATGAGTTTGATCGTTTGTCAGAGAATTTGAATTCGATGCTTGATCGGATCAACAGTCTTGATGAAGGCCTGAAACAAATGTCTGACAATATCGCACATGATCTTAAAACACCCATAACCCGCCTGCGAAACAAGGCAGATGAAGCATTGGCGATGGATGGGGACAAAGCGGCGAGAGAAGAGTTGATTACCGACATCATCGGCGACTGCGATCAAATTGTCCGTACCTTTGACGCGTTGTTGATGATCTCTCGTGTTGAATCGGGCTCAAAAGTTGCAACTATGCAGGAAATGGATCTCGTCTTGCTGCTTCAAGATGTACATGAATTGTATGAAGCTGTCGCAGAAGATGCGGGAGTATCGTTTCGTCTGGATCTGGGATCGCTCACTGAAGCCAATATTGACGGAAATCGGGAATTGTTGTCCCAAGCACTGTCAAACCTCATAGACAATGCGCTGAAGTATGGAAGAACCAGTGATGATGCTGACGGCGCGTTACCTTGCATAGAGATCGCACTGGAAGTTGTGGGTGAAGAGTTCGTGCTCTCAGTGATCGATAATGGTGATGGAATACATCCGGAAGATTATGAAAGAGTGACAGAACGTTTTGTCCGACTGGACAAGAGCCGCAGCAAGAGTGGAAATGGTCTGGGGCTCAGCCTAGTGGCAGCGATTGTTGAATTGCACGGCGGAAAGTTGAGATTCTCGGATGCGAACCCGGGACTAAAGATATCCCTGCTGTTGCCGAAAACTTCAAAGGGTCGCAATGCTTGAACCTGTTTTTACTCTACCAGAAGTGGCAGGTGTTTCCGAGAAGTCGCACCTTCAAGATGTTTTTCTTGAAAGAGAGTTTAAAGCGTCAAAAACCCTAAGTGCATTTTTGAGTACCGTTTTCGAATGCTCCCCGTTCTTGAAGGATTGTGCCTGCAAGGAAAACGCATTTTTGATCAATTTGTTGAACTCCGACTTTGATTCACAGCTCGAAGATCTTTTGCAACAAACCAGGAAATCGGGGTTAAGCGAACACACTGAATCTGAGCTAATGCAGCAGTTGAGGATCGCAAAACGACGCGCGGCGTTGTTGTGTGGTTTGGCCGACCTTGGGGGGTGGTGGCAAGATCATAAGGTGACGCTCGCGCTATCACAGTTTGCGGAAGCATCACTGTCTGCAACGATTGACTATATCCTTTTACAGCAACATGCTTCCAGCAATCTAACCCTTTCAAACACAGATGTTCCGCAAGAAGAGTGCGGGCTGATTATTCTTGGAATGGGAAAGCTGGGCGGTGGTGAACTTAACTATTCGAGCGACATTGATCTGATCACCTTCTTCGACGATCAATCTGCAATTGTTCTCAACCACGATGATCCGATTACCTTGTTAAACCGCATGGCGAAACAGTTGATCAAGATCATGCAGGAGCGCACGAGCGATGGATATGTGTTCCGAACAGATTTGCGATTGCGACCAGACCCATCATCGACACCGCTCATAATCCCGGTTGATGCTGCCTTGAACTATTATGAAGGGCAGGGGCAGAATTGGGAACGTTCTGCTATGATCAAGGCGAAGCCTGTCGCTGGCGATTACGCGGCTGCGAAACGCTTCTTGAAATATCTTGAGCCTTTCGTCTGGCGCAAATATCTGGACTTCGCGGCAATCAATGACGTTCATTCGATCAAGCGCCAGATTCATGCACACAAGGGCCACGGAGAAATCGCTGTTTACAGTCACAACATAAAGTTGGGACGTGGCGGTATACGAGAAGTTGAGTTTTTTGCGCAAACCCAGCAACTGATTGCAGGTGGGCGAAACGCTGAACTGCGGCCACGGGAAACAATATCTGCCCTTCAAGCCTTGTGCGCAGCGGGGTGGATTGAGAAGAAAACCGTCAGCGAGCTCACCAATGCATATTGGTTTTTGCGCCGGGTCGAGCACCGTATTCAGATGATACGAGATGAGCAGACGCATGTTCTGCCGGATTCGGAAGACGAGATGAAGGTTATTGCAGCGCTATGCGGATATGCCGGGGCAAAATCATTCACAACCGCCGTCCAGGAAATACTTGAATGCGTTGAGCATCACTACGCGGCTTTGTTTGAGGGTGCTCCCGGCCTTTCAAGTGAATGCGGTAATCTTGTCTTCACAGGCGATGACCTTGATCCTGAAACGATAAAAACCCTGACAAATATGGGGTACCAGCGGCCGGAACAAATCATCCTCATCATCAAGGCATGGCATGTCGCGAAGGTTCCGGCATTGCAAGCAACGCAGGCCAGGGAGTTGCTAACTGAACTGATCCCGTTCTTGTTGGAAACGTTTGCAAGAACCGAAAATCCTGACGATGTTATCTTCGCTTTTGACCGCTTTGTGATGGGTTTGCCAGCCGGTATCCAACTTTTTTCAATTCTAAAAAACAATCCGGGTTTGACGAACTTGCTGGTGAAAATTCTGGATTGTGCGCCGCGATTGGCAGAACAGATTTCCAAAAAGCCACATGTATTTGATGCAATGCTGGAACCTGCACAGGATATTCAGCAACTCGACCAACATATATTGGAACAAAGGATTGCGCCGCTTATTGCCCGTGCACACCAATATGAAGGCTTTTTGGATGCCATGCGGAGGTTTGCATCCGAGATAAAATTTGAGATCGGAACACGACATTTCGGCAATCGCGAAACATGGCAAAGATCCGCAGCGGAATACACTGTCTTAGCAGAGGTTATCATTGCGGCAACATTTGAACGTGTATTAGAGGAGTTTGCTGAGGCACACGGTCATTTACCGGGAGCGCGCGTATGCGTTCTGGCTATGGGGCGTTTGGGAAGCGCAGAGCTTACATCGACTTCTGACCTGGATTTGATCTTCTTATATGATCTGGCGGACCAAGAGGCAGTATCGGATGGCAAGCGGCCATTGGATTCATCACTTTACTTCATCCGGTTACTGCAACGCTTTATTACCGCCATGACAGCACCCACAGCAGAGGGCGTATTGTATTCACTTGATTTCCGTCTCCGCCCTTCCGGTAATGCAGGGCCTCTGGCAACAGCAGCTGAAGGGTTTTTCAAGTATCAGAAAACCGAAGCATGGGTCTGGGAAGCTCAGGCACTTACTAGAGCAAGGCCTGTTTATGGCGATCCAGACTTGTGTCAGACCGTCACGCGTAAATGCTCTGAAATACTGCATGGTGTGAATAAACGGCACAGCGTGCTGCCGGAAATCAAGTCTATGCGGGAACGTATCCTGAAGGAAAAGGGAAGTCTTGATGTCTGGGATTTAAAGAATGTCTCCGGTGGCTTCATCGATATCGAGTTCATTGCTCAGGCCTGCGTCTTGTTGTGCCCCAACGATACTGAAGAGCTTACAGCTACTGAAGATATTTTATCATCCAAGGCTTCCGGGAAATTGCTGGGTGAAAATCGCCAAGAATTACGGCAGGCGTTCGATCTCTTCTCGACCATCCTGCATCTGCAAAGAATATGCCTTTGGGATACTGATACGGCGACAGATTTCCCGGCAGGTTTCAAGACCGTCCTATGCCAGCGTCTTGACTTGCCAAGCTTCGAGGCGTGTGAAGCAGAGCTTGCGGAGCGCCAGAAAAAGGTCAGAGAAATATTCAAGGAATTTTTTGCCCGGACACATGTCGGGTGAGACAAAAAGTTGGTGGCGGCCAATCACCAAAAATGGAGTAAACCATGCAACGGAAAACAAAAATTATCGCAATCGCATCTGTTGGAGTACTAGCAATCTCAGGCATCGCATTTGGAGCCAAGGGTGTTCAGGAACATCGCGAGATGCACCGAATCTTTTCGCCTCAAAAGCTTATGGAGCAGGCCGATACGAACAAGGATAATGCAATTGCTCTTGACGAGCTGGAGGCCGTTGTTGCGTCCCGCTTTGGTCTTGCAGACACCGACAGCAATGGATCTGTCACGAAAGGTGATGTGATAGTAGCGCTCGAAAAAAATATTGAATCCAAGCGCATCAAACGCCGCTCAGGTCGTATTGCCGATCGGCTCTTTGCCGGATCAGATATCAATGAAGACGGTAATCTGACCAAAGATGAATTATCCAACCGCATCGTAAAAATGCATGCTTTGGTGGACTGGAATGATGATGGCAAGGTCAGCAGGGATGAGATCAAGCGAATCCGGACGATCATGCCAGGCAAACGCCGTCATCAGAAGGGTGGAAAAAGTAAAACCAGCGAGTAAAAAAAGCCCCGAACCTTTGCGGGTCCGGGGCAAGTTGGCAGGGTAACTGTAAACCGGTGATCAGGCTGCCTTTTCTTCCTGATCGCTGGAATTCTGTTTTTTGAGGGGCAGTCGAAGTGAGACAATTGTTCCCTGGCCCTCATTGGAGCGAATTTTCATCGCGCCGCCATGCATTTGCGTGAGTGATCGGGAAATCGCCAAACCAAGGCCAGATCCTTTATGGCTCTTGGTAAATTGGTTCTGGACCTGCTCGAAAGGACGACCGAGTTTTCTCAAATCCTGTTTTGAGATGCCGATACCGTTATCCTCTATGGAAATCGTAACGCATGCCGCGCGCCGTCTTGCACGGATATGGACTCGGCCACCATCATTGGAGAATTTCACAGCGTTTGAAAGGAGATTGAGAAGAATTTGCTTTACGGCGCGGCGATCCGCTTCAAGCTCGATTTTTGGTGAAACAGTATCTTCGATCTTAATGTCACTTTCCTCAGATTGGTAGGAAACAATTCTGATCGCCTCTTCGATCATTTCATCCAGATTGAATGTTTCATATTCCAGCGAGAAACGACCGGCTTCGATCTTTGACATGTCGAGCACATCGTTGATCATGCCAAGCA
>JASJDO010000034.1 GCA_030065115.1 Rhizobiaceae bacterium
CTGTTTCATAGCCCGATACCAAGGTTGAAACCGAAAGTTCTCGTGCACAACAAGTTTTATCCCAGCTTTTGCGCACAATGAGACAGCCCTTTCGGCCTGCTCCAGAGAAGTACAAAACGGTTTCTGACAAATGATGGCCTTGACGCCCTCTTGAACACACTTCTCAATAATCTCAAGATGGCTTTCCGGTGGAGTAATAACATCCACCAGATCCGGCGAAACTGTGTCCAGCATTTCTTGAACGTCATCAAAAGGCACGAGCCCGGTCAGTGCCGCTTCATCTTTTGAAAGGCTTGCCGCGCCGACCAATTCGACAGCTTCTATCCTTCGCCATGCATCATAATGAAATTGGCTGAAGTAACCGGTTCCTACACATGCCACACGAAGGGTAGCCATTATTTCTCCAAAAGCTTTAGTACAGCCGCTGCGGCTTCATCGGTATTTGCAGTGCCACCAAGGTCTCTCGTAACAATAGAACCTTCAGCAAGAACGGAATTGACGGCATCCTTCAACGCGCCAGCATCATCTATCATCTGCTGAATCCCGTTGAGGTGCCCCAGCCATTCTAACATCATTCCAGCGGAGAGAATCATGGCAAAAGGATTTGCGATCCCCTGGCCCGCAATGTCGGGTGCAGACCCGTGACAAGGTTGGAAAACCGCATGCGTATCGCCGATATCAGCTGACGGCGCCAACCCGAGTCCACCCATTAGCCCTGCTCCGAGATCTGAAAGAATATCTCCGAACATGTTCTCGGTAACCAGAACATCAAATGCCCACGGACGTTGCACCATCCACAACGCCATCGCATCCACATATGCATAGTTGGTATCGATATCCGGGAACTTCTCCGAGGTCTCATCGAAAATGCTTCTGAAAAATGCGAAAGCCCGAAACACGTTGGCTTTATCTACACAGGTCACGGTGCCTGTGCTCTGCCCGGCCTTCTTTCGCTGCGCCGCGAGCTTAAACGAAAAATCAAAAAGCTTTTCGCTGGTCTTTCTGGTTATTTGCAGGGTTTCACGCGCTTCGTTGCAGGTCACCTCACCGCTACCCATTGAATGAAACAGGCCTTCTGTGCTTTCCCGGATCAACACAAAATCAATTGTTTCACCATTCGGACGTATAATTGGACAATATTTACTATCGCGAACCGTTACCGGCCTCACACCGGCATACAAATCAAAAGCCATTCTAAGTTCAATTTGCGGTGCAATTTCAGTTCCATCCGGGTAACGGACCTCAGGAAGCCCCATGGCAGACAACAAAATAGCGTCACTGGTTTTCGCGATTTCCATCGATTCTTCAGGCAGCGATTCCCCGGTTTTTTGATAATGGGCTGCGCCAGCATGCGCCTCACGAAATGTCAGAGAATAATCAGTAGTGCCGCTTTGCAGCTTCTCAAGAACCTTGAGCGTGGGCGCCATTATCTCTGGGCCTATACCGTCGCCGGGAAAAACTGCAATCGTGAAATCCTGAGTCATATTAAATACGTAGCCCCTTTCTAAGCGAGCGGATAATCAGGTGTTTTTCATAAAACGCAAAATTGCGTTTGACAACTAATTTATTAATGTATACGTAATTTTATGTCTTATTTTATTGTGCACAGGAGGAAATCATGAGGCGCACACTTCTAAAACTACTAACAGCTGCCGCGATCACAATGGGGATCAGCAGCGGCGTGAATGCGCAGGAGTATCCATTTAGAGATATTACAACTGCTGTCGTTTGGGGTGCCGGTGGCGGCACCGATTCAATCAACCGTATGATCATGGCCGAGATGGAAAAGCATTTGCCGGTCGGAATTTCCGTTATCAACCAAACTGGTGGCGTGGCCGGCTCGAACGGCATGGTTTACGTAATGAACCAGCCTGATGATGGCTATACGTTGGTTGGTCTTTCCGAATCCAATGTAACTGCTGCCGTGCAAGGCGGGTGGAACAACAAGTTCTCGTTCTGGCACCCGTTCATTGTTGGCGGCTCACCTGATCTGATTTCTGTTCCTGCAAATTCACCTTACAATACATTGGAAGAATTGGTGGATGCAGCAAAAGCAGCACCAGGAACAATTCCAGCAGCAGCTTCGGGTTCAGGGTCCATTCACCATTTGAACCTTCTGGCAATTGAAAATGGTTCAGGCGCTAAATTTAAATTTGTTCCTTACAAAGGATCAGCCCCGGGCCAAGAAGCCGCAATTGCAGGCGAAGTTGACCTAGTCGTAACCTCTTTGGCTGAGCAGGCACCCCTCATCGCTGGCGGCAAATTAAAGCCGCTGGCGATGCTTACTCCCGAAGCTGCAGAGTTTGGTGGGAAGACAATTCCTACAGCATTTGCAAGTTATGACGGATTGGACAAGTATCTGCCACTAAAGCAAGCGATTGGTTTCGCTGTTCACGCTTCAGCACCGGATGCTGCAAAAGCCGCACTAACCGAAGCGTTCGACAAGGCGATTGCATCTGACACCGTTGCAGAGTGGGCCAAGGCAAACAACTATGATGTGTCTGGCAAATCAGGAGCAGAAGCTTCTGCCATTTTCACAAAGCTGGAAAGCACGTTTGCTTGGACCCTTTGGGACTTGGGAGCGGCGAAAGTCGAGCCAGCGACTCTGGGCATTGCCAAACCATAACAAAAACACCCTGCCCAGTCAGGCCAGACCTATGTGCTGGCCTGACACCCCCGCTTCGGAACTACCAAAATGAATGAAAAGACCATCCTTAGAGTCCGAGACTTTTGGACATCAATCTTCCTGATTTTCCTTAGCGTATTTTTTCTTTTTCAGACCAGCTACATTCCGTTTCTCGACACTCAGGTGGCTGGCGTCGACTCCGCAGACTGGTACAACTCAGCTGCGCTGGTTCCCTACGGAATTTTTGGCGCGATGCTGGTGCTTGCGCTTGGTCTGCTTGGTATAGCGATCAAGGATGGTGGTGCGAGACTTGCGCTTCAAATCGCAGGCATAGGTTTTTCGAAACCTGAACTATTGCGCATAACATGTGTGTGCCTCATCCTGTTTTTTTATATTTTCGGCCTGGTTCCAAGAGTCGATTTTATTCTTGCTTCTAGCCTTCTGATCACCTGCCTGATCTGGGGTTTTCACAGTGAAAACAGGCTTTCTATGCTTATCAGCACCGCTAGTATGGCAACATCTGGACTTTATGCACTTGCGGCTCATTTTCCGCGCTCCGAATGGACGAAGCCACATGATGATGATTGGATAACGCTAGCAATATTTATAGCACTCACATTTATGATGTTCGTCCTCGAAAAGCGTAACAATTCCCTGACAAGAGTGGTCAAGCTTACACCATTAATCGCCATCACAGCGCCTCTCATACTTGTAATGTCCATGGCATTCGGATTTCGCCAGAATGTTCCAAACAGGACGGGACTGCTCTTCTCACAAATCGAGTACCATTATTATGTGACGCTTCGTCCGCTATGGCAGGGGAAAAAGTGATGGAATTCATTGCAACACAACTTTCCGGTTTCGGCACTTCGCTAATCGGGCTTGTTGTTGATCCAACAACCTATGCCTATCTGATCCCTTCGGTTTTTCTTGGGATTGTCTTTGGCGCACTGCCCGGACTGACGGCGACACTGGCGGTCACTATCCTCACAGGATTTTTCGGAAACAAATTTCCACTAGATCAGGCTCTGATTGCTCTTATTGGTGCTTATGTTGGCGCGATCTATGGGGGTTCCTACCCATCTATTTTGCTGAATATTCCAGGGACTGCGGCTTCCGCAGCAACCGCTATGGACGGCCATCCGCTGACCAAAAGTGGCCGAGGTGGCGAAGCATTGGGCATTACAACGACTGCGTCTTTTATCGGCACGTTATTTGGCACCTTCTGCCTGCTTATCTTTGTATGGGTCCTCCTATTGGTCTCCCAAAACATCGCTTCGCCGGAAAAGGCATTGCTAGCACTGTTCGGCATTCTGTTATCCGGAACGCTGATGTCACAAGATCTCGTCATCAAGGGTTGGATATCCGGGTTGATCGGCCTAGCCATGGCAATGGTTGGACTTGATCCGATTTTATCGGAAGAACGCTATATCTTCGATTGGTCTTACCTACTCTCAGGCTTTCAAGTTGTTCCAGTTTTGATGGGCGCATTTGCAATCCCACAGATCATGGATGGAATGCGGGCCGCGATGGCCATCGGAGAAGTTCCAAAAACCTTGCGTATTCGCCCTCAGCTCAGTGAAGTTAGAAAACGATTACCTACTATTCTTAGAAGCGGCGGCATCGGAACCGGAATTGGTGCCCTACCTGGAGTGGGAGAAGACGTAGCAGGTTGGGTTTCCTATGGCGTAGGCAAAACAACGTCCAAGGAAAGCAGTCAATTCGGCAAAGGGTCGGTGGACGGACTGATATCCGCAGAAGCAGCAAATAACGCTGCGATCGGCGGCGCGCTTATTCCTCTTTTGGTTCTTGGAATTCCGGGATCGCCGCCAGCAGCGGCTCTCCTCGGAGCTTTGAAGATCAACAATGTTATACCGGGCCCCACAATCGATCCTGCATTGATCATCCACATTGTTGCTGTCCTGGTACTCGCTTCCGTTACCATGTTCTTGATGGGTCTGTTTACTGCCAGAATATTCATCGCAATCCTGCGTATTCCAAAGACCATCTTCCTGCCAATCGTAATGGTGCTCACGACAATCGGCTCGTTCAGCGTTGGCGGTGGCATTAATGATCTGTTCCTGATGTTTGGCGTGGGCCTCTTAGCTTATGCAATGAATGTCATGCATTATCCAATTGCACCTCTGGTGATTGGCGTTATTCTGGGCGGACTGTTTGATGAGACATTCAGAAGATCATTGCTGATCTCAGATGGTGATTTGAGCATCTTTGTGACAAGGCCAGGTGCCGCGATCTTGCTAGGACTCAACATCTTGCTTGTTATTAGTCAAATTCCCTACTTCAAGTCGATGCCCAGACGCATCTTCAAAAGGATCGCTGCCAGATGAAATTCGCCGTATGTGTAACTTTCAAAATCAATCCAAAATACTGGAACCAGTTTCTGGAATTGATGATGAACAACGCCATGACGTCCAAGATTGTCGAGGACGGTTGCCTACAATTTGATGTCTGTAGAGACGATGCCCATCCCTACGAGGTGTTTCTTTACGAAATCTACACCTCTGCGGAAGCATTTGACCTGCATTTGAAATCTGAACACTTTCTCGAATTTGACGCCAAGGTTTCGGATATGATTCAAGAAAAGACGGTCAAAACCTTTAGGTGGGTAAGTTAGATGGAAAAACTCTGGGACGTCTACGCACTCAAATATGCTGAACGCAATACTCGCACGCGTGCAGACAGTTTTCTTTTCGATGACGATCATGCCAGCCCGCACAACATGGATTACTTCATATGGGTGCTGAAATCCGACGACCGGGTAATTGTTGTTGACACCGGATACGATGCTCAGGAAGCAGAGCGACGTGGTAGGCCGATACTTCGTGATCCGGCAAACTCGCTTGAAGCCATCGGAATAAGAGCGGAAGAAGTCGATACGGTGATCATTACCCATCTGCATTACGATCATGCCGGTGGATTGGATCGTTATCCCAATGCCACGTTCCATTTGCAGCAGGCAGAAATGGCTTTCGCGACGGGTCCATGCATGTGCAATCACGTGCTGCAAATGCCCTTCACTGCAGATCATGTTTGCGAGATGGTTCAAAAGGTTTATTCGGGGCGCGTTATTTTTCATGATGGAGATGGAGCGGTAGCGGACGGAGTCACGGTTCACTGTGTGGGCGGACACTCCAAGGGGTTGCAAGCAGTGCGAGTGAAAACCTCCACAGGATACCTTTGCCTAGCGTCCGATGCCTCTCACTATTATGAGAACTTTCTCCTTCAAAAACCCTTTCCTATTGTGGTTGACCTTCCAGAGATGATCTCAGGTTTCAAAACCATCCAGAGCCTTGCCTCAGAGAACCAGCTCGTGATTCCAGGTCATGATCCGCTGGTCACGAGCGCTTTCCCCACAGAAGGGCAATCCGGTTTCGTATGGCGGCTGGACCAGGGGCCTGACAAGAAAATTCAAGGAATGTCATAATGCTGCTTGGATGTATTGGTGACGACTTTACCGGTTCCAGTGACATCGCCAACACTCTCGCTAAAGGAGGGATGCGCGTCACACAATATAGCGGTGTTCCCAAAAAGAGTGCGAGCGTTGAAGTGGAAGCTGGCGTTGTTTCGCTGAAATCCAGAACAGCGCCAATCCAGGAAGCTGTGGAAGATTCACTGGAAGCAGCCCGCTGGCTTCTGGATCAGGGATGCGAGCAGATTTTCTTCAAATATTGTTCAACGTTCGATTCAACCAAGGAAGGCAATATCGGTCCGGTAGCGGATGCGCTGGCTGAATTTCTGAATGAAGATCAGGTGCTGTTTTGCCCAGCTTTTCCTGCCACGGGACGGTCTATTTATCAGGGAAATTTGTTTGTCAATGATATCCCGTTGCATGAAAGCGGAATGAAAGACCACCCGCTGACGCCGATGACTGATTCTGATTTGCGGCGTTGGCTGGCGTATCAAACGAAAACGCCTGTGAAACACATTCCCCACTCTATTGTCAGTAAGGGTGCTGAAAACATCGCAACAGCATTTGATGAAGCAGGGCCTGGATATTTTATTGCAGATGCAATCGACGATGATCACCTCATACAATTGGGTAAAGCTGCCAAACACAAAAAGCTTTTGACCGGTGGATCTGGGCTTGCACTCGGTCTGCCTGAAAACTTCCGTACAAGCGGCAAGATTAATCACACTGATGGAAGCTGGCAGGGGATATCCGGTGCCGGAGTAGTACTATCCGGATCATGCTCGCAAATGACCAGAAAACAGGTGGAGATGTATCGCCAGGAACACCCTTCACAGGAAGTCACTGCTGAGAGAATTCTGGACGACCCAACTCTTGTAGCAGAGCTGTGCGATTGGGCACTGTCTCAAACAACATCGCCGCTCATTTACTCGTCAGCCGACCCCACAATTGTCAGAGCGGCGCAAGGAGAATTTGGACAGGAGTTTATCGCCGGGAAGATTGAAGGATTTTTCGGCATGATGGCGACAAGACTGGTTGAACTCGGCGTTAAGAAGCTGGTTTCAGCAGGTGGCGAGACTTCTGGAGCGATCGTTTCAGCACTTAAGATCGACGCGATGGAGATTGGACCCGAAATTGCCCCTGGCGTGCCTGCTCTCAAGGATAATGAACGCAATATTGCATTGGCTTTAAAGTCAGGCAACTTTGGTGATGAAGAGTTTTTTGAAAAGGCAATCAGGGCGCTGGGCAAATGAACGAGAATGCATTACGCGAGCAAATATGTCTCTTTGCCAAAAGCCTGTATGATCGGGGTCTTGCGCATGGATCAACAGGAAATATCTCTGCGCGTTGCGAAGATGGCGGATTGTTGGTCTCTCCTACCAACTCATCTTTTGGCTTTTTGGACCCGGCAGAGCTTTCCCGTTTTGATGCTGACGGAAATCAAGTAAGCGGTGCAAAACCTACCAAGGAAATGTCTCTTCACACAGCATTCTACGACACCCGCGGCAACGACGCTGGCGCGGTGGTTCATCTGCATTCGCACCATTCCGTGCTTCTTTCGATGATGCCTGATGTAAATGCAGACGATATGCTTCCTCCACTAACTCCCTACCCAATCATGAAACTGGGCAGAGTAAAGATGCTTCCCTACTTCAAGCCGGGAGACGACGCCATGGGGCAGGCAATTCGCGATCTTGGGGGCGAACGTTCAGCGGTAGTTCTCGCCAATCATGGCCCGGTAGTCGCATCGAAGGATCTGCAGTCAGCAATTTTCGGCATGGAAGAGCTTGAAGCAGCTGCGCGTCTGACACTTGATACACTTGGCAGACAGCCGCGTATGTTAACTGCAGAACAGGTTGTTCTTCTTTCAACGTTTCAAAGCTAGATAGGAGCTAAGCTTTTAACTTGATTGCCACATTCTTTGTCTGCACATAGTTCCAAAGGGCTTCGCGACCTTTTTCCCGGCCATAACCTGATTTTCCGAAGCCGCCGAAAGGCGTTTCTACACCACCGGCATACCATTCATTCACAAAAACCTGCCCGCAACGCATTTTCTGCGCCGCCTGCGTTGCCCGGTCGATATCCTTTGTGAAAACACCACCAACCAATCCGTAAGGTGTACCGTTAGCGATTTTGATTGCTTCTTCATCTGAACTGAACTTCAAGACGGACAACACCGGTCCAAAAACTTCCTCGTTGGCAATGGTCATATCCGGCGTAACATTGCTCAGAACCGTAGGCTCCAAAAACGCGCCAGGACAGTTCATTTTTCGTCCACCGGCTGCAACCATTGCACCTTCTGACACTGCATCACTCACCATGCCCGCTGCGCGGTCACGCTGACTTTCTGAAACCATCGGCCCCATATTGGCGCCAAACTCAGGCAAATCGATACCCGGACCAACCTTAAGACCTTTGGCAATGGCCGTCACACGATCCACCAGCTCATCATGAATGCGCTCATTGACAATTACTCTCGACATAGCTGAGCATACTTGGCCTGCGTTAAAATAAATTCCCCAGCGCACATCGCTTTCAAACGCATCAAGATCAGCATCATCATGAACAATTGCTGCAGACTTTCCACCCAGTTCCAGAACACAAGGGACAACGTTTTTTGCAGCTGCTGTTGCAATGGCAATGCCGGTTGGAACAGAACCTGTGAACACGATCTGATTGACGTCCGGATGAGCCGACAAAGCTGCGCCAGCTTCGGAGCCCAAGCCACACAATACATTCACAGCCCCTCTTGGCAGACCGACCGCTTCAGCCGCACTCGCAAACCAGGCATTGGTCAACGGAGTCATTTCGGGAGACTTGATGACAGCTGTATTTCCAGTCGCAAGTGCTGCTGAAAGCGACCGCGCCGTCATTTCAACGGGATAATTCCAGGGAATAATTTGGGCGGATACACCGAAGGGTTCGTAAGTTGTGAAGTCAAAATACCCGGCACCCAAGGGAATGGAACGACCTTCGACGGTTTCTGCCTGATTGCCGTAATACTCGAAATATCGGGCTGCCCCTTCGATTTCCACACGAGACTCCCAAAGTGGCTTTCCCTGCTCAAGGGTCAAAACCTTCGCGATCTCATCGATATGTTCTAGCAGGTAGCGTCCCATTGCTGTTACCAAACGGCCGCGTTCAACTGGCCGCAAATCGGATAATGCTCCCGATAAATGCACTCGCTTTGCCGCCTGTACCGCCTGATCCACATCCGATGCATTCGCCAATGCATGCTCAGTGAGCTTTTCACCCGTTCCGGGATTGATCACATCAATCCGCCCTGAGCCGCCATCCACCCAGTTTCCGTCAATATAGTTTTGCCAATAGTCTTTGATCATGGTCTCAATCGATGCTCGTACAAATGTTCGTAGTGCGGTTTCATGCGCCGATAGACGCGCTGCACACGGTAGGGCGAATCTTCAAGGTTCACATATTTTCTTGGCTGCCGGGTAAGACCGGTGGATTTGGATAGGTTGGCATGAAACGAACCTCCATCCCACCAACTATGCGCCGACGGATCGCCTCCGGGCTCCCAGGAAAGAGCTTCACTGATAAATGGAATACCCACTGCATCACAAAACGCTTTCGTCATTTCTTCAGGTGCTTCCAGCAAATCATCGCTGTCAATTACCGCAGGTGGCGCGCTATTCAATGCCCAGAGCAAATCAAACAAAGCGCGTTGCTCGGGAAACCCGACCTCACTCTCATCAAAGTCAGGCCATTTGTCGTACATGGATGTAATGGTTTTGGCAGGATCCCGGATCAGAAATGCATGGGTGAAATTCCCAAGAAATTCCGGCGTCCACATGTGGTTGATGTAGTGAGGAAAGTCTTTGAGAAATACTATCCTTTTGCCAGCCCGGGTTTGAATGTCTTCCCAAACGCTTTCCAAGGTTAAGCCCGGCGTCGTTTTCTCTCCAGGTTTGAAACGAGGCCACAACGGGTCTTCTCCCTGATACCACGCTTCTCCAAATGGTTCGTGCAGACAATCCATGTCACCGCGTTGTCGCATCATCCATTCAAATGCGGTTGAGGTGGATCGGGGGATCGCCCAAAGCGCTACAATTTTATGCATCCAGCCCCTCCAACAGCTTCCCGAAATCTCCCACCGGAGCCAATTTCAGTTCCTTGAAGATACGCCAGTATAGCGCGGTGTCATGTCCAACCACCGGTTTTCCCAGCAGCGCTTCCAAGTCCTTGATTAGATGCAAAGGCCTTTCGGGCAGGCCATTCGCACCAGTTCGAAAATTGCACATCCCGTTGATCAGATAGGTGTCTGCATCCGGGGCCTGTTCTGCAACATAGGAAAAGCTCTTTTCCGCAAGATCGCCATCGAAAACCCAACGCTGTTCGTTGATTGCTTCCTGACTGTCAAACCAGCCCTGATCGTGAAAATTCCCGGCCCAGATAACATCGAAACCGGCTTCCTTGAGAAATCCAACCGTACCTTGCCACCACTCCGGCCAGTGATAGGCAGCGTTGAGCGCAACCTTTTCCACATTGAGTTCGCGAAGTGCTTCTACCATCGCATAGCCCGCCATGTGAAACGAAGTCTCGAATTTATCAGAGAGCGCTCGGCAATGGTCACGTATTCCGTCCACACCCAATCCACTGGCATGAACCCAGTTCGAGCCAACCTGTCCGCAGACATCAACGCCATTGCGGCTCATGCAATGAACGAAATCTTCGAGCATGCCAAAGTTTTGTTTACGCTGATCAAGTCCGTGAACATAGTCGGGGACATGCAGCATCCACCCATGCACCCCAACTTCTCTCGGGCAAATTCGCAAGAAATCACTAGGTGCTGCGTCGAAATCAAACGGGGGACAGGTAAAGCCTACCTGATATGCAAACAGCTTGTGTTCATCCTGCCATTTATCGGGCATTTTCATCGGATCGATACAAGTTTCAGCCATCAATGGCCTCTCTCATCCACTTTTGCAGATGCATCACCGGGTGTTCGGAATTCACTCCACAATTGGGATCGAGAACCAGTGGGCCCGGCCTGTATCCTCGTGAGTGCAATCCTTTTTGCACAGACTCAACCAAATGGATGTCTTCTTCCACCGTAGTTTCGCGATCCTGGACGGCCAATTTTCGGACAGTTTCACTCTCTTCGCCGTCGACGGAATACCATCCACGCCATACAACCACTTGGTTCGCATCAATTGCACGCCAATGATAAGTGTTCAGCACATTGCCCGGGTAGACCTGAAACGAAAACATTGGCCACAAGAACCAGCTGGAATATTCATCAAAATGCTCCATTCCAGATTGAATATCATAAGTCATGCTTTCCAAACTTTGACATTCGGTTGTGTGTCGCAAGCACATGCCCTGCGGTTGAATATCGTAAGTTTCAGGCTTCACCACGCCATTTGCAAATGTTGGATGATTGAGCGAGCAGTGATAGCATTCAGAATAATTCTCGACGGACACTTTCCAATTGCAGTTCTCAGGAATTTCCACCCATTCTATCGGCTTCAATGAGGCCCAGTTCGGAACCCATTCTTCAAGTTCTTGACGGGCATTTGGAAACCACTCATCCATGGGCTTTGCATGGGGATCCAGATTGACAAAAACAAAGCCAAGAAATTCTTCGCACCGAACTTCTGTCAGGCAGATCTTTGAGCGATCAAAGCCTTCCACTGATTTGATATTTGGACCCGCCCGCAACTCTCCTGTAAGTTCATAAGTCCATGCATGATATGGGCAAACGACGACGCCTGATTTGCCCTTGCCGGAAACAAGCTGATGGGCACGATGTTGACAGACATTGTAAAAAACCCTGATCTGCTCATCCTTGCCGCGGACGGCAAAAAGGCTTTCTCCTGCTATCTCAAATGTCGCATATGATCCTGAATCGGGCAGGTCTGAACTGTGGCAACCAAATTGCCAAGTCTTTGCCAGCAAGCCTGCCTTCTCAACCTCAAAAACCTGAGGGTCTATGTAATAGCGCGCATCAAGGGAGTGGATCAGATCAGCCATTATTCCTCCGTCTCATACAATCCGAGCGCGCGGCGGCGGGTGTGAAACTTTTCAACACGCGTAACAATTTCATCGCTTGCATGAGCGACTACGAACGAAAGAAGCGTTTCCAAAAGCGCAATCGTTGCAACCGAGGACGGGAAGAATTGTGGTGTGTCCGTGGAAATCACAAACCCATGATCTGCCTGAAGGATGATAGGACTGGCAGGGCTGTCAGATATCGCAACAATGGTCAGGCCTTGAGCCTTGGCAATCTCTACTGCTTCAACCACTTCTCGACGATACGGTTTACACGTAATTGCAATCAAAACATCACCGCTTTTTGCGTAAGCCAAATCATCCGTGGCAGTCGAACCTAATCGGGGTATTGCTTCAAACTGTACCATTCCAGTAGAGGCCAGATACGTGAAATTATTAGCATTGGAATGATTCACCCCAACTCCCAATGTGTAGACATGCTCACAATTCCAAACTGCTTGTGCCGCGGCAGCCAACTGTTCTGCTGATATTCCGGCAAAGGAATTCTCGATGTTCGACAATGCACCCTGAACCATATCAGCATAGAGGCTGCCCAGGTCACCGGACTTGCGAATATCCTGCAACCATCGCGCCCGGTCGGGGAAGTCCACACTTCCACTGCGGATTGCTTCTCGAAAAGGTTCGCGGAAATCTTCATAACCTTCGAAACCTACCTGACGCGCCATGCGGACGACTGTGTTCGGCTTGACCTTTGCAGCTTCAGCTATCTCTCGCACTGTGGACACACCCACGTCACGAGGGTTTTCCAGCACATAAGTTGCCGCCTTTCTCGTCTCAGGCGTCAGGTCGCTCAGCTCGCCAGCAAGGCGTTCCAGGACCAGAGATGATACATTTGTTTGTTTCATAGTTGACTATGGTATATTTGTACGATTAGATTGTCGAGCATTTTTTGAAAGAGATCAGCCGTGAACGAAAAGAGTTTTCCAACGCATGCCAAGGTTGTCATTGTTGGCGGAGGCATTATGGGGTGCGGGATCGCCTATCATCTCGCCCATGAAGGATGGACAGATATTGTCCTGCTTGAAAAAGCGGAGCTCACGAGTGGCAGCACATGGCATGCTGCCGGTCAGATCACGCATTCAACAAGCTCCTTTGGCTTGGGCAAGTGCGTAGACTACAACATCGAGCTTTATTCAAAGGTGCTTGAAGCAGAAACCGGTCAATCCAGCACCTGGCATGGATGTGGTTCTTTCCGTCTTGCTTATACCGAAGACGAGATGGATTGGCTTCGACATACACTCTCAGTCGGCAGGTCATTGGGCTTCAATATTGAATTGGTCGGACCAGAACGAGTTCGTGAGCTGCATCCGTTCTACAATCTTGATGGCGTCTTGGGCGCACTTCACACGCCCGATGATGGACATGTTGATCCTTCAGGCCCAACAAACGCCATGGCTATTGGTGCACGGCAGCTTGGCGCAAAAATCATCCGCCGATGCCGAGCAACCAATATCACCCAAGCGAAGAACGGCGAATGGGTTGTCGAAACAGAGCGTGGTACAATCACTTGCGAGCATGTCGTAAACGCGGGCGGAACCTATGCCCGTCAAATGGGCGAATGGTCCGGTCTTCAATTGCCCATGACCTCCATGACACACCACTATTTTGTCACTGAAGAAGTGCCCGAGTTTCAGGATCTGGAAACCGAATTGCCCGTCATCCGCGATGACAAGAAAGTCTCTGGATACATCCGTATGGAGCAGAAAAAAGGACTGATTGGCATTTACGAAAAAGCAAATCCAAACACAGTCTGGGAAGATCACTGCCCATGGGAAGCGGAGAACGAATTGTTTGAAGCTGACTATGAACGCGTCATGCCTTGGCTTGAAGAGAGCATGAACCGCATGCCGATTTTTGCTGAACTCGGCATTCAGCGTGAGGTTCATGGTGCCATCTCCCATCCGCCAGATGGCAATCCTCTTATCGGGCCTGCGCCAGGCGTCAAAAACTACTGGTGTTGTTGCGGAACGCAGATTGGTATTGGATGGGGTCCGGGTCTGACGCGCGAACTTGCACGCTGGATGGTGTATGGAGCTGCTGACATTTCCATGCGCGAGTACGATCCACGCCGTTTTGGAGATTATGCAAACAAAGAATGGCAGGTCATCAAGGCTAAGGAAGACTATTGCCTTCGACATGAAATCCCCTTCCCGCATTTCAACCGGTTGGAAGGCCGCCCCATAAAACCTTCACCATTGCATGAGCTGCTAAAAAGTCAAGGTGCCGTGCACGAAGAAGTATTCGGTTTTGAACGCCCACGCTGGTTTGCCCGAAATAACGTTGAGCAGAAAGACCATTATTCATTCCGTCGCAATGAAGTCCATGACATGGTCGCGCACGAGGTGAAAGCAGTTCGGGAAGCCGTTGGCATCATGGATGTCACTGCCTTCACCAAGGTCCTCGTAAAAGGACCCGGAGCATATGCACTTCTAGATCGTTTAACCGCTAACAAAATGCCTAAAAAGGTTGGCTCTATCGGTCTCACGCACATGCTCAACAGACGTGGACGTATTGAACTTGAGACTACCATCGTGAAGATGGCTGAGGATGAATTCTACCTTGTATGCGCAGCATTTTTTGAACAACGCCTTGTCGATCACCTGCACCAGAATCTCGATGGAGCGGACGTAACCATCGAAGCACTTTCATCTGAATGGTCAGCGCTTACTATCAATGGCCCGAGGGCCAGAGACGTGTTGGCTGCTTGTACGGACGCACCGCTGGACAACAAATCCTTCCGTTGGTTGTCGGCACAACAAATTGATGTAGCGGGCCATACAATATGGGCGTTCAGAATGTCTTATGCCGGGGAACTGGGCTGGGAATTCCACATGCCTAATGAAGCCTGCCTTGATGTTTACAACGCGCTCTCTTCAGCGGGTGAAGCATACGGCATCACAGACTACGGCTCTTTCGCCATGAATGTCATGCGCATGGAGAAGGGTTTCAAAGGTGCAGGCGAACTCACCAATGAAGTTACCCTGCCAGAAGCGGACGTTATGCGTTTCGTGGATACAGAAAAAGACTACCTTGGCAAGGAAGCAACTCTTGCCAATACCGATAGCTTGCCATGGATTTGCGCATATCTGGAAATCGAACCGGATGGCGTGGAAGACGGTCACGGGGGCGAAGCTGTGATGAAGGATGGATTGGTAGTCGGCTCTACTGCATCGGTTGCTTATGGCCATACAGTCGGAAAGATCCTCGCATTTGCCTACATCAAGCCGCATGCCGCAAAAGCTGGCACGGATCTTGAGGTTGTCATTGCCGGAGAACCCCGCAAAGCCCGGGTTTTAGGTGAACCAGCCTATGATCCGCAGAGCCTCTTGCCCCGTACGGACGCGTGACCGATGAAAATTACCGGCATTTCCGTCTACAAAACTGACCTCCCTTACGTGGGCGGCAGTTATGGGTGGGGTGCCGGGAATGCCATCACGACAGCCATTGCATCAGTGGTCGTAATACACACGGATGCTGGGATTACCGGCTGCGGAGAATTTACCCCTTGCGGTGAAAACTATATGGTCGCCCATTCTCGCGGAGTTGAAGCGCTCGTCCATCTTGTAGCGCCAGAGCTTATTGGCCAGGACCCGAGACAGGTCGGCTTGATTGAACAAATAGTGGATCATGTTGTTCAGGGGCATGGTTATGCGAAATCTCCAATAGATATCGCATGCTGGGACATCTTGGGGAAAGCAACAGGCCAACCTGTTTGGATGCTGTTAGGAGGCAAACTCTGTGATGGCGCGCCCATGTATCGTGTTATTCCTCAAAAGCCGCCTGAAGAAGCGTCACAAGAATTGGAACACTATCGGGCTGATGGATATCGACAATTCCAGATCAAAGTTGGGTCCGATTGGGAAGCCGATATCGAGCGCATCCATTCAGGCGTTTTGCTTTTGAAAAAAGGCGAGAAAGCTATCGCAGATGCTAATCAGGGGTGGCGCGTCGACAATGCCATCCGGGTTGCTCAAGCAACGAAGGATTTGGATTATATATTTGAGCAACCCTGCCGAACCTATGACGAATGCCAGCAGGTTCGTCCTCATGTGGCGCAACCCATGAAGTTGGATGAATGCGTGACAGGAATTGACGTTGCACAACGCATTGTAGCCGATCGTGGTGCTGAAATCTGTTGTTTGAAACTTTCAAACCTTGGTGGCATTTCAAAGGGACGCCGTTTGCGAGACTATCTGGTTGCAAACAGAATTCCGGTTGTCGCAGAAGATACCTGGGGCGGCGAGATCACGACTTCCGCAGTGGCGCATTTTGCGGCATCCACGCCGGAGGAGTATCTGATCAACTCAACTGACCTGATGAACTACAACACGCGTTCGACCGGTATTGGTGGCCCGACTGTGAAGAACGGTAAACTGTTTGCCACTGATGGCCCCGGTCTTGGCGTGGAGCCAGATTATGACAGTTTGGGTGATCCGATTGCAGTGTTTGGGGAGGCACCATGAAAATCACTCGCATTTTAGTCTATCATGTGGATTTGCCGCTTGAATATCCTTACTGGCTGTCTGGTGGGCGTTTGAAGTTTGAAGTTCTCGATGCAACGATCGTCAAGATCGAGACCGACGCCGGGTTTATTGGTTGGGGAGAAGGTACGCCTTGGGGACATACCTATGTCCCCGCCCATGGGCCCGGAATTCGAGCAGGCATAGAAACCATGGCCCCTTTTGTCATGGGCTTGGATCCGCGCAAAGTACTTGAAGTTGAGCGCGCCATGGATTTGGCATTGCCGGGACATTTGTATGCCAAATCACCGATTGATATGGCATGTTGGGATATTGCCGGGAAAGTTGCCGGCATTCCGATTGCCGACCTGATGGGAGGCGGCTCACGAACGCCTCGGCCAATCGCATCTTCAGTGGGAGCAAAGACAATCGAAGAAACGCGCGAGGTGATAGAACGCTATCGTGCGCGAGGCTATGTGGCACACTCGGTAAAAATTGGCGGCAATGTTGGGCGTGATATCGAACGCGTGCGCGATGTCGAGTCGATGCGCAAACCTGGCGAGATCGTTCTCTATGATGTCAATCGCGGCTGGACCCGGCAACAGGCCCTCCGGGTCATGAGTGCATGCGAAGATTTGAACGTAATGTTCGAGCAGCCGGGTGAGACCCTGGATGACATTGCCGCAATTAGGAACAAACACGCCAGCCCGGTTTCTCTCGACGAGTGTCTCGTAACGCTGCAAGACGCAACACGGGCTGCAAATGAAGGACTGGCAGAACTCTTCGGGATAAAGCTTAACCGCGTTGGCGGGCTGACCAAAGCGGCGCGTATCCGCGATGTTGCGTTGGCCCACGGCATCGACATGTTCGTCATGGCAACCGGAGGCTCAGTCCTTGCAGATACCGAAGCCTTGCATCTGGCCGCGACAATACCAGATGACAATTGCTTTGCTGTTTGGGCGTGTCAGGACATGCTGACTGCTGACATTGCTGAGGGGCGCGGGCCGAGAAACAAGAATGGCCATCTTCACCTTCCTGAAGAGCCTGGTCTGGGCGTTGAGCCAGATGAAGCTGCCCTTGGAAATCCCGTCGCTATTTATGAGGTCACTTCATGAAGATTAACCGCGTCACAATTTGGAAAACCGGCCTGACCAGCCATGAAACCTACTACATGGCGAGCGGGAAAACATGCGATACCGTTGATACAATTGTCGTCAGTCTTGATACCGATGAAGGAATATCAGGATGGGGAGAGGTCTGCCCTATTCCGCATTACCTGCCAGCTTATGCGGATGGAGTTTTACCCGCTGTCCAAGAAATGGCATCGGTTCTGTTGGGAGCGAATCCATTGGGACCAGAAGCCGTAATGGCAAAACTGGATACCCATCTGATTGACCACAGATATGCAAAGTCACCCATCGACATTGCACTTTGGGATATCACGGCGAGAAAAGCCAAGCTTCCTCTCTATGCGCTACTCGGAGGAAAACGGCAGGAACACTTACCACTGTACCATTCGATCACATGCATTGATCCTGGCGATATGGTGCGCATTGCGAAGGACGCTTATGCAAAGGGTATCCGGCAATTTCAGGCAAAGCTGGGAGCCGATGACAATTGGCAGACTGATGTGGAACGTTTGATCAAGGTTCGGGAAGCGGTTGGCGATGGCCCACTTGTCTATGGTGACTGGAATTGTGGTTCTACGCGTTTGGACGCGACAAGGGTAGCACGCGCCGTCGCCAAACATGACATCATGCTGGAGCAACCCTGCGATACGATTGAGCAATGCGCGGAGGTGCGCCGCTCAACCGGATTGCCAATGAAGCTGGACGAGAATGCCCATGATTCAGAAAGCCTGTTACGCGCGTATGAACTCGGTTGCATGGATGCGGTTGCAATAAAACTCTCGAAATTCGGCGGCATCTCCAAATCCAGACAAGCAAGAGATTTGTGTACATATTTGGGTGTGAAAATGTGTGTGGAAGATACGTGGGGGTCTGATATTACGACCGCTGCTCTTCTACATCTCGCTGCATCAAGTGATCCGCGCTACCTGTTGAATACGTGTGATCTGTCCGGCTATGTTGCTCCAAGGTTAGCATCAGACTGCCCAGTCCGTAGCGATGGGTTTATTTCTGCGCCGGAAGGACATGGGTTGGGGATATCACCCGATCTCGACATTTTGGGCGAGCCAATTGCAATCATTGAATAGGTATCTGCAATGAACCGGATAGACACACAAGCAGAATGGATTGAAAGAGCAAAGGCTGTCCTGCCAGCTGCAGGCTTTGGAAATTTCGACCCCGGAATCGTCATCCGTGAGGGCAAGGGATCCCGGGTTTGGGATGAAAACGGCAACGAGTATGTGGACTACCTTATCGGTTCCGGCCCCATGCTGCTTGGTCACGGAAATGAAGAGGTCGAGGAAGCGGTGCTAAGCCAAATCCCAAAAGGCATGACCTTTTTTGCCAACAATGCGTTGGGCATTGAATTGGCAGAGGAAATCTGCCGTGCCGTACCCTGCGCAGAGCAATTGCGATATGTGTCAACCGGAGGTGAGGCCGACATGTATGCCATGCGTCTTGCACGCGCGTATACTGGCCGGGAGAAGATCCTTAAATTTGAAGGAGGCTATCACGGCATGAGCGCGGAAGCGCAGATGAGCCTGGCACCGTCAAAGCTCGTCAACTTCCCGCAAGCGGTGCCTGATTCCGCGGGCATTCCGGAAGCTGTTCGGGACAGTGTATGGGCTGCCCCGTTCAATGATGTTGATTTTCTCAGATCCTTCATGAATGAACATGGCAATGACATTGCAGGTATCATTGTGGAACCATTGCAGAGGATCATCCCACCAGCACCCGGATTTTTGGAAGCGGTTCGTGAGGAATGCGACAAATATGGCGTGATCCTCATTTTCGATGAAGTCGTGACCGGGTTTCGATTTGCCTATGGAGGTGCTCAAGAACTTTATGGCGTAACGCCGGATGTGGCGACGCTTGGAAAGGTGATTGGTGGAGGATTTCCACTTGCAGCAATTGTCGGGCGCGAAGACATCATGCGGCACTTCGACAAGGGAGCGGTTGGTGCCGAGAATTGGCTGATGCAATTGGGTACGCTTTCAGGGAACCCAGTTGCCTCTATCGCCGGATTGAAAACGCTCGAAATTCTACGCCGACCGGGAACGTATGAAAAATTGCGCCAGTTGGGAGCATCGCTCATGAATATGTTCTCTGACCATTTATCAAAAGCGGGAACCGCACATCAGATTGTAGGCGATGAAACTCTGTTTGATATCGTTTTCACAAACAAGCCGGTTAACAATTATCGGGATGTACTAAATGCCGATGCAACGACCAACAGCAAATTCAATGATGTTTTACGCAGCAATCAGGTATTCAAATCACCGGGCAAAACATATCCGTCACTTGCTTTGACTGAAGACGATCTCTCAATTACAGAAAATGCGATCTCAAAAGCTGCGCAAGCAATCAGCCCGTAATAGTTCTGTTGTCATCCTATTCCAAACAAAAACCCACCCCTTTGTTCAAGGAGTGGGTCGAAAAACAATTGCCTGGGAGGAGGAGTGGCAATCGTTAGAAGAGACAAGCTGTTATGCAGCTTTCTTACCGTAAGGCCATGCTTTTGAAGCGTTTTCACGAACTGCTTCAACACCTTCCATTACAACTTCGCGAGTTGAGTTTACAGCGTCACGAACGCGCTCAACATTTGCGCTTGTGTTTTCACGAACGAAGTCTGCCTGAATTTGTGCAGCTTCTGAAAGGGTTTTTGCAGCAGCAAGCTTCTCAGTTGTAGTCAAAACGTGTGTCACATTTGCATGAGCTGCTTCAGCAAGGTTGCCGAGGAAACCAACGTAACCGGTTACTGCGCGGTTAAGAGCTTTCTCAAGGCCAGAATTCAATTTTGTGCTGTTGTCGTAGATGCTGTCTGAGCGTTCTTTTGCAGAAGCAGCCGAGCGTTTTACGAATTCACGAGTAGAGTCAGCGATTTTTGATGTGTTGCTGATGATTTCTTCAGCGTTTACAGCGTCGGCGACTTTCTTTGGTGCAGTTGCTTTAGTCATTTTCATTCCATCCTATTCAATTAGCTATGGGTTTGTGGACCGTTTGTTTATCAACCCGGTATGCCGAAAAGATAGATGTTTTTTTGCAATTTGCAAGATCATTTTGACGTTAACGTCAATTTTTTTTCGCATAAATATTTTAACCGTTATATTTCAGAGACTTGAGGTCCATAGTTTTTTCTACCATCAGATTAGAACCCTGTAATTTGTAAAAAAATTCCCATTTTTTTGCTTTTTGACGATTTGCATTTGCAGCAAAATGAAACAAATGCCATTTAGACACCATACAAAATGTGAGGGACAGCATTGGTTCAGGGTCTCGGTCCAGAGGAGCATGAAAAGCTTCAGCAGTTAAAGCGCGTCAAACGTTTGGCGACGCTGGTGCTCGCACTTTGCTTCCTAGTGATGGTTTTCGCCATGACATTGGAGACCCGCTACCCGGCATTGGGTTTTGTTGCGGCCTTTGCAGAAGCAGCGACAATCGGTGGAATCGCGGATTGGTATGCAGTCGTGGCGTTATTCAAACACCCAATGAACCTTCCCTTCCCGCACACGGCAATCATACCCAACAATCAGCACAGGATCGGAGACAATATTGGGAGGTTCATCGAGAATAATTTCCTCGCCTCCGACCCAATCAGGGAGAAACTTGAAGAAGTCGATTTTGCTGAAGAAATCGCCCAATGGCTTTCTGAACGGTCAAAGTCACATAGTCTTGCAGAATTCTCGACCCGTCTTGTTCCACAAATGCTTCATGCGGTTGACCAAAAGGGCCTGGTGGACTTTGCATCAGACAAAATTCGTACTGAACTTGAAAAAACCAATCTTGCACCTCTTGTTGGCGAAGTCATGGATACGCTGGCCAATGACCGACGGCAGCAACAGTTGATGAACGAACTGCTGACTGCAATACACCGCTTTCTAACGGATGAAGAGGCGCTGGAAAGTATCAGGAAGAAAGTCAGTGACGAATTGCCCGCGCTTCTTAATCTTTTTAGAGCTGACAGAATGCTGATGAACCGGATCATCAAGGCTGCGAGTGCACTTCTGGAAGAAATCAAGGAAAATCCAGATCATGAGCTGCGTGCCGAGTTCGAGCGCTTTCTCAAAGAGTACGTGATACGCCTCAAACGTTCCAAACGATTTGCTAACCGGGTTGAACTGATGAAGAAACAGGTTCTCAACCGGCCAGAATTCAAGGAAATTGCTCAACACACTTGGGGGAATATTCGTACTTTCCTTGAAGAAGATGTGAGATCTGCCAACCCAAAACTGACATCACGGCTGACCGATATTCTGATTGATGCGGGTGAGAACCTGAAATCAGAGCCCAAATTGCGGCAAGAGATCAACGACGGAATGGTGACGTTCCTGTCAGGATTTGTTGAAAGTCAAAAAGAGAACATTTCCATTTTTGTATCCGATCAAGTCAAAAGCTGGGATTTCCGGCAACTGACGCTGTTGATTGAAGCAAATATCGGAAAGGACCTGCAATATATCCGTTTCAACGGGATGCTCATTGGTGGACTGGTTGGACTTGTCCTCCATATTCTCCAACTTACTTTGCCGAATATCATTTGATTCATTGGGCACATTGGTGCTCTATTGGAAACGCGCTTACCATTCAGGAGTCATACAATGAACGATAAAATGAACCCATTCATGGACATGTTCCAGAAATTCGGAGAGAATCTAAAGATTCCTGGAGCCGATGTGAACGCGGTTGTGAAATATCATCGCAATAATATACAGGCCATGGCAGAAGTTGCTCAGGTCGCATCATCAGGCACTCAAGCCATGATGAGCAAACAACGTGAGGTCCTTGAAGAAACGCTCGCAGAGATTACTGACATGATTCAAGAGACCTCAAAGGGCAAGGATCCAAGCCAGATGATGAGCAACCAGATGGAATTTGCCAAAAAGTCATTTGAGGCAACGATTAAAAATACCACAGAAATGGGTGAAATCGTTCGTGATGCCAACATGAAGTCTTATGAAATCCTGAAAAATCGAGTTCAGGAAAGCATTGAAGAAATTCGCGACGGAATGAGTATGGGTAAATCAGACTAATGTTTCAGTTCTAGCTGCCATACGCCCTCGGGAAGGCGAGAGAACGGAACCCCGAACGATCAAACGGCTTCCACTCACCTTCCTTTTGCGCTAGCCTGTCAGCAATGGCGAACACGGCTGCCGGATGGTGTCCCAAGCCGCAATGGCTGCCTTTGACTTCGATATTCTCAGTCTGATCTGAAACTTCTTCAATACAGTTCTGCCAAGCGCATATACCGTCAGTTTTACTATAGATTGCAGTGGTAGGTACGTCCGGAGTTCTTGCGATTTCCCCGCCCATATGCCGGTCACGATCATCCACTTTATGTCCACTAGCCATCTGATAAAGCTGCCAGGCATTGGTATGGCGCGGGTCGCCGGTAAACGGACTACCGAGCGTTATCACCTGACGCACTTTTTCCGGCATCATTTTAGCCAATTGACGGGCATAGATACCACCTAGGCTCCAACCCACAATGCTGACCTTTTTACCATATTTCTCATAAATCTCTTCAAGGCGCTCTTTGAGACCTTCCTCCACACCCGGCAAAGGACCGAAATTTCTGCCCATGTCCCAGCCATAGGTTGGGTAACCGATTGTATTCAGAAACCCCCTCAATGCGATTGTCGATCTGTCTGTTGTAATAAAGCCAGGCAATACCAAGACTGGATGCCCATCTCCCTTGGGAGAGATCAGTGCCAATGACGGCAGTGTTGCAGCAAATCCAAATAATTCCGGTATTGCGCGCAATTCCAATAGTAACAGGCCGCGCCCCGGCGCTGCAGTAGCAGTTTCACCCATATTCAACCTCCAAGCGGGGAAAATCCCCAAGAACCTTACCCGGTGCTGACCGAGCCGATTCCTCCTCCACGTTAAAATATATGCGGATTTTCTAAAGAATCAAAAAGTTTGACGTGAACGTAAACGAAAACTGCCGCTCTTCGCGTTTTACACTTTATTTAACAACGTGTTAGACAGGTAACTTTTTTGCGGATTATTTCGGGTTTGAGCTATTTTTCTTTCGATTCCGGTGGAACTGCTGCCTTAAGTTCCTCAAATGATTGCACCAGAAGATCTCCCAAATGAGCAATATCCGGCACGGATTTATGATCTGCAGTTAAGCCAAAATCCAGTCTGTCCAGATAACTTTGAACCGTCAGGTTCAATCCAATGCCATGGATTGGGATTGAAACAGGATACAGGGAAACAAGTTTGGCCCCGGCACAAAACATCGGGAATGGCGGGCCTGCAGTATTGGAAATTGTCACATTTACTGCATTGGGCAGCAAGTTTGCCAATCCTGACTTCCCGTACAAGCTCATCATAGCAGGTAGCAATGTTGGAGCACCGACAAGCGTAAAATCCTTGGGTGATATGTCTTTAACACTACCAGCAATTGTTTTTGATGTGCCCGTTTCACCGTGAATTTTCTGCAAACGCTTCAAAGGATCGGAATAATTCGTCGCGAGCGGACAATTCATGCCGAATACCTGGTTGTTGCTGCCGGAATTTCCAGAGGTTCTGGTAGAAATCGGAACGAATGCAGTAAGTGAAGCATCCGGAAGAATATGCTTCTCGTTTAGGTAATTGCGCAGCGCACCACTGCATATCGCCATAACCACATCATTGACCTTAGTGCCAGTTGCTTTGCCGATAGCCTTAACATCCATCAAAGACACGGTGCGTGCACAATAGGAGCGTTTCCGACCAATTGAGCCATTGAAAGGTGTCTTTGGCGCCATTAATTGGGGCATTCCCAATTTGCCAGTTGCCGCTGTAGATGCAAGCCCTGCTAGTTGCTCGAAAGCCTGCGGAATGGATTCCATGACCGTGAGGTTTTGCCGCACAATGTTTGTGGCCATGTCATGCATGCCCAATATCGCTCTTTCAGTCTTGGTTGGGATGCGTTTCTTCGGCCTTGGCTCTGGCGGCGGCACATCTCTTGGAACCGGCCCGAGGTCAAAAAGCGCCTGGGTTATTTCCATTCCCGCCCCGCCATCTACCAGTGCATGGTGAACTTTCGAATAGATAGCAACCTGATTGTTCTTGAGCCCTTCAATTACGGTGAATTGCCAAAGCGGTTTTTTTAGATCCAGCGGCTGGGAATGAAGATCGGCCACCATTTCTTCAAGTTTCTGGAACGACGCATTCTTGGGAAGTTTTGCCGATTTGATGTGATGGTCGAAATCCAGCGTCCCCGCATCAACCCAACCGGGATGGTCAAGTTCAAAAACCGCTTTCGCCAGCTTAAGGTTGAAAATCGAAACCAGATGGACGCGACTCTTGAAAAATTCCGTAAAGTGAT
>JASJDO010000035.1 GCA_030065115.1 Rhizobiaceae bacterium
AGTCAGCTCAAGAGTTCGAATCTTAATAAGTTCCGCTTGCCCAAGTTGCAGGATTGGACACAATACACAAACATTATCTCGGAGCATGTGGATCTGGAAGGTTCCACTTGGTGTCTTGGGTTGATCAGCGATCTTAACATGATGGCCTTTCAACAAAGCCTGAAGGAGCTTGCTTCTCATTGCGAACATCGCAACATCTTCTTTGAAGCGGCATTTCTTTCCCAAAGCCGGAAATGGATCGCCCGCAGGGAAGTGCAGGGCCTCTTCCTTGCAGAGCGCTTGCCACATGGTATGGAACTGAGGTTTTTTGTGCCGGTGACTATTGAAAGAACCGGCAAAATTGGCCCGAAATTCTTTAGGGTATGGAGCAGTGAATATACCCCGCTTGGTCAACCGTTGGTCGACGAAAGGGATGTTGAACGCATCGTTGAAGAGTTGTTCAAGGCCTTTGATCAAATGCCGGTTTCTGTAGCGCATGGGCTACTGATCAATTCCTTGCCGCAAAATACCAGATTCTATGCTGCACTCAAATCGGCGGGTGAAGATCGAGGCAGATTGCAATTTTTCAACCGGTTTGAAAGAGCTGCACTGCGCCCGGTCGGTAACAAGCGCTATGACATGGTGCATTTGTCAGGCAGACGTCGCCAGAAGCTACGCGTTGCTCTTTCCCGTCTCATCGACATGGGAAGTGTCTCTGTTGAAGAGGCAACAGATGTTCAGGATATTGAAATTGCGATGCTCGATTTTCTGTATCTTGAAGAACGTGGCTGGAAGGGGCGCCGTAAAACTGCACTGGCGAACAATAACTCTACGCGCCAGTTTGCCATGGACATGATCCGGGATCTCGGGATTGCAAATGATTGCCGAATTTTCTCCATGAAACTCGATGGCAATGTGATCGCATCCATGATTGTGCTTGGCTCTGCGGGCGAGTTTGTTACCTGGAAAATCGCCTTTGATGAGCATTACGCACAACAATCGGTCGGCAATCTGCTGTTGGTTGATGTGAACAACAGGCTGACGAGTGAACCGGATTTTGCGTTTCTGGATTCAGTCGCTATTCCCGGAAATGAAACCGCAAATCGGTTTTGGCCAGACCGTCTCCGCGTTTGCAGTGTGGCTTTGGGATTTGCTAAATCATCCCCTCAGATGCCTCTATACATTGCACGCAACCTTTCCCTGTACGGGATCATCAAGCGTAAACTTCGAAAGTGGTTCAAGGGTTAAGGTTGCTGATCTCTTAATCAGGTCTTTTTTGCTGGTGTACGTTTGCGACGCGGTTTAGGAACAGGCGCAGGAGGCTCTTCCGTTTTGATCAGAACTTCACGTTGTGGGAACGGTATGCCAATATTTGCCTGATTGAACTCTTTGAGAATAGCAAAGCGTAGATCGCTCATTACTGACATTCCATTATTGATATCAGATAAAAAGCACCTTAGTTCGAAGTCCAAAGAACTCGCACCAAAATCCATAAAGAAAACAATTGGCGCAGGTCGACCCAAAACCAATTTATGGTCCGCTGCACATCTAAGCAGAATTTCTTTTACCTGTTCAGGATCACTGTCATAGGCGACGCCGATCGGCACCCGGATGCGCCCGGTCTTGTTGCCATGGGTCCAGTTGGTAACTGTGTCCGTGATCAAGCTGGAGTTCGGGACGATGATGGTCGCGCGATCGAATGTTTCTATTTCGGTGGAGCGAACCGAAATTTTGCGAACGTATCCGTCGCCCCCGGAAGTGGAAACCCAGTCGCCAGCCTTGATAGGACGCTCGGCCAGAAGAATGAGACCGGAGACAAAGTTGCTGACGATACTTTGCAGGCCGAAACCAACGCCGAGGGATAACGCACCAGCAACAAAGGCGAGGCTCGATAGATCAAACCCGGCTGCGCTGATTGCGAGCATTGCCGCGACAACAATGCCGATATATCCAAAAACCGTAGATATGGAATTGCTGACACCGATATCCAGGGACGTGGTTGGCAGAAGTTTCTCGTTGAGCCAGGCACGCAACGCCATTGTGACGGTATACCCGATAACGAAAAGAAGAAGTGCAAGCAGAACGGTTGAGATTGAAATACTCAAGCCACCAACTTCAAAACCGAAAAACGCCTTTTCGAATATCTGGAAGAAGTCGCTCGTTCTATAGCCCCATGGCAGCATTAGGAGAATTGCTGCTGCAACATAGACCGTAAGCTTAGAGATGCCGGCTCCCAGGATTGCTATTTGTCCTGAATTTCCGAAATTTGATGTTGGCCCCTCTGCTGTCTCCACATTTTCAATGTGGCTGATGGAAAGTTGCAAAAACAGAAAATCTATAAATCGCAACAGAAGCCATGCTGACAGAGCGACCACCAATCCGAAGAGCAATTGTTGTGATAGGAATTCCGAGAATGCGATATAGCCTGTGATTGCGGAAATCCCGATCACGATGCTTGTTGCCCAGATGATGACTCCGAGATACCAGGTAAACGCGGGAAGTGCTGTATATTCAGAAAGACGTGCTTGTTCCTGTCTGTCCTTGCGATACATCCACAACATGGCCAGTGTTGGGAGTGCTACAAACAGGCTGAATATGAAACTCAGTCCAACCTTCACTTCCAACGGCATAATGAATATCACAGCAAGGCCATTGATCAGGAATGTAATCAGTGCAGCCCAAAGGCCATAATTTAGTATGCGGTAGCCATTGATGGCCATGTTGGAAGATATGCGTGCAATTCGTCTTTCAGGTTCCGAGGGCGCAAGCCAAACCCGCGCCAGACATCTGACAAGAATGAAGATTGTAACGCCAAGTGCTACCAGCTGCGAAAATTCGCCAAAACGCTTGGTCAGCAAGCCCTGACTTTCAAACAAATTGTATATTGCAAAAATCAGGATGGATGGAGCGACACCTTTTGCAAGGTAGTAGAGGAAGCCTTCCACGGCCCGGTTTTCGGGATGTTCAGGAATATGGGCGCTCAAACCATCCAGGATCCTGCCCGCCCTTACAAAAACCAACAACAAGAGCGGAACAAAGAAAAGGAGAATCACCAATTTCGCTTTGTCTAACAGTAGGGTCTTCCACAACGCAGAAAGTGAATCGGTGAAAAGCAGTTGCGTGCTCTTGGCAAAACCGGAAAAGCCGCTTGTAAATTTGGCCCAGAAGGCCGGTTGCAATACACCAGATGTGCGGTTGCTGATTTCAGAAAAGAACTTCTCGTGCCTTCGATTGGCAATCTGTTCGCGAAGGAGTTTTGCCTGCAATTCTGCGTCAGCCGCTTCCTTGATTTTGGCGGATTGCTTGGCAACATCTTCTGAAAGGCGCTCGCGTTGGGCTGCAAGCTCTTCAGGTTCTGGAGCCTCACCTTCTTTTGGTGCGGGGCCGAGCGCATCCAGCCTTTGTTGAAACGGCTCGAGTTTTTCTTCTTCAACCTTGGTTGTTGCGCCAGCTTCCTTTTCAACATCGCTTGCCTCGGTCAGCAAGCCGTCCAGTTCCTTGTCTGTGAGACCTTCCCGAGAAAGCGCTTGTCCAATGCGATCAAGAATGGCGCGCCACGTAACCGAAGCCGAGGGCTCATCTGTGGTATTCGGAGCGGTATTCGTATTTGTTGTAGAGATGCTTTCCTGAGCCAAGATCGGGCTAGACGCAAATGTTGCGACCGGGAGGCTCAACAATCCCAAAACCAAAAGTGTGCGGCAAAAAACGAGGAAATTCAAAACAGTTTTAACAAATCGATTCATACAACAGAAATTGGATAATTCTGCTGCATAATCAAGCTTAATGTTTGGAACTGTGTATTGTTCGCCTTCAGCGGAGGCTGGTAACCTTGTATCCGCGGTCACGAAGCAGTTTTACAAGCCCTGTTTCATCCGGCAAATGCAATGCGCCGACAGCCACAAATACTTTCCCGTTTTCAAGCATGGGTTCAACGCGTTCGGCCATGGTCAGGTTACGCTTTTCAATCAGTGCTTCCTGGAATTGCGCAGCACCTTCGCCGGATCCGGTTTTGGGCATGACAGCTTTCATCAACGGGAAGATGATCCCTATGTTACCTTGTTTGTAAATGTCTTTCATTGTGTGGATCATGTCATTGGCCAGACTGCCTGATGCCAATGTCTCTTCCAGAGCAGAAACGTGATAGCTTTCCGGCAAAGTAGCCAAAACGGTCAACTGTTCCTCGATTGTTTCCAAGCCCTTCAGAGCGAGCCCATTGTCTTCTGCGTGCTGTGCCAAAACAGAATCCAGAACCAGTTCACCGCTTTGTTTTCGCTGGATTTCGCAAACGGGCAGCGAAATGGTTGTTGCGACAACCCAGGGTTGCATGCGATCTGCGAGGTTCATTGGAATGCCACGTTCCTCGACAGTCGATTTCAGTTCGTCTTCTAATTCATCATCCACCAAGTCGCGTAACGTTCCCTGAGTAAGGAAGGTCAAATGGGCCAGTTTTCCCATTGCCTGTTGTGCTTTTTGTGGATCGAGCGCATCGACGGATTCGACAACCACCGTGTCACTCTGGGCAAGCGCAGATTTAACATCGTCTGTCAGAGTGGAAATCCGGGGATCGGACAAATGCATAGTCCCGAACAGATAAGATGGCGCGACACCGTCTTTTTCGATTTTCCAGAACACCGACTTGGAGTTTATGACCACGTCTGCTTGAGCTTTCACATTGCGGTAGGCGAGGGGGTCTTCGTTTTCCAGTTGCGTCAGTAGGTTTGTGCCGGAACAGCTGTCGGCCTGAGCATTCGCCGTCCGCGGGTCTATCACGGAAAAACTTGCGAAGAATGTGAACACCAAAATGAGCTTCAACACGCCAAGAGTGATCAGCAGGTTTTCCATTCTGGTTTGTTTTAAAATCATGGGTGTCTGTCCTTTGGAATTCTACGTAGAGCAGAATGCTGGAAATCGCGTTAAACCTGATGCTTAATGAAATCTAAATTCACGCTCTGGGATGGGCTTTGTCGAAAACATCCAGAAGGCGACTAGTGTCTACTGCTGTGTAAATTTGTGTGGTGGAAAGGCTCGCGTGACCCAGCAATTCCTGGATAGTCCGCAGGTCTCCGCCACTTGCGAGGAGATGCGTTGCAAATGAGTGACGCAAAGCGTGGGGAGTTGCTGTGTCTGGAAGCCCGAGCGCTGATCGTAAAAGTCGCATGGTTTTCTGGACGATCGCAGGCTGCAACACGCCACCCTTTGCGCCACGAAAAACGGGTTCATCTTTTTCAACCACATATGGGCACAAGGTTTGGTAGGTTTCGAGGCCGTGAACGACCTGGGGCAATACCGGAACCAGTCGTGTTACCCCGCCTTTCCCGGTTACCCGGATGCTTCCCTTTTCTGCGGTTCTCAAATCGCCTGATGTGAGTGAGAGGGCTTCTCCAATTCGCAAGCCGCAACCATACATGAGGCCCATAATCGCGGCATCGCGGGCCGCTATCCAGGGTTCTGCTGACAAATGTTCATCTGCGTCTGTCAGTTTGAGTGCCTGCGAGGCGGTCATGGCCTTGGGAAGTGTCTTGGGTTGTTTTGGTGACCTGGTAGCGGAAAGCCCGGCTGAATTGGCCAACCCTTTCTTTTCTAGAAACCGTACAAAGGATCGAATGCCTGCGAGGCCTCTACCCAGGGTTCTTGCTTCCGCACCAGCTTCCCTGCGTCGTGCCAGGAACCCGCGCATATCAAGCGGCTTCAGATTGGCGATGTTTCGCAAGCCTGCCGGTTCTCCGACATGACCGGTCAAATATTGCAGGAACTGGCGGACGTCGCGCTCATAGGCGTCGAGTGTTTTATCAGAGACGCGTTTCTCTGTCGCAAGCCAGCCCAGCCAGCTGGATTTCTCCTCTGCCAATTCGCGCGTGCAATAAACCAGAAAAGCTTGTTTGTCAGGGTTTCGTGCCATAGCCCAAGCCTAGCCTGATATGGTTAGGGAAGGGTGAAAGGGATTACAGCATTTCGGGAACGCTTCATTATTCACTCGAGCCTTTAAGCTCAGTGTCATGCACAAACTGTGAGGGCTGATTACCATTTAACCCGTTTGTGTGCCAGGCCTTCAGCCCTCACGCGGAGATTTGATGTTACCGGTCAGGCTTCTTTGAACACACTGCCAGCCGATACCTCTTGGTTCTCATTTCTTTGGAGAACAATTAAGAAAAATTGCTTCGCACCCCGATCATCAAAACACGATTGTGTTTCATGCTACCGGAGAGAAAAGGGACCATAAGCCGCCCACTGGTTTCAAACACATGCCCTTTCAGGTCATGTGCCTTCTCCTATGGCCACCGCCGCTCCGCTGCTTGTGAAGCACCAAGCCGCTGGCGTACGTCCGGTGGTTGTGCATTTCACAAGTGACGAAATTGTGCATCAGGATTTCGGGGTGGGGAAAAGATTTTTGATAATTTTGCTTCTTAAGGGCAGCTTTATTTCAATGGTCCATGTTCCACTCGGCTTTATTTCGAGCTTCGAGATCTTTTCTTAAATCGTCCTGGGTTGCGTAACGTTTGAACAGAAACACTCCCAAGGCATGCCCTGAGATAGAGATGAGAAAAAATGCAGCAATGCCTTTCCAGAATGGCAACTCCAGAAAGGCCCAAAGACCTAACAGCATTGAAGCCACAGATATGGAAAACTTTAAAAGATGCATAGCAAAATTGATTTTACCGGGAAAAGGTTAAGCGAATGCCTGATTTGGTATGCAGAAGTTCTAACCGCTGTTTTGTTGTTATTGAACGCAGCTATAAATAGGACGTCATTCGAAATGGTTGTAAAGCTAGCTTTGAGCCCAAGTTGGACATTGGTTCTTATGATCCTTTACTGTCAAAATTGCCGAATACAACCGAGTATCAGCCAGCTAGGATTTTCAAATTGCCTTTATCTGACCTAAATGAGCATGACCAGAAAGTTGTCTGGGAGTGCGTTCGATCAGCCGTTTTGGGGCCGTTTTATCCAGATTGGGAATTTCAAACGCTCTTTGGTTTTGAGCGAGTAGAAATACAAGCAATATTAGACTCTTGGCAAAGTATTGATGACGCTGATGAGGATGTCCATGCAGTAATCAGCAAATCAATGAACTTATTATTGATCTACCCAATCGATGAATCAGATCGTTGGGGTGAATTTATCTCAGTCAGTCAAGAGCAAGTCGCTCGGATATTTGCCGACTGGAGGGGTGGTGAACCAACTAGCCCGCTCGATGGGATGTATTAAGTCGAAGACGGTTTTGTCCGAAAGGCAGTTATTCACTGCCGGATGCAAGCTGATCAAATTTGTTGCGTTGGTGCGAATGACTGCACAGAGCCCAACCTTGCCGTTTAAAACATGTCGCAAATTAAACAGAAGCTGATAATTTAAAGTTACCTTCCTTCCATGCCAATACTTGAAGGAAGTTGAACGCCTGAAAAGTCCGTTCGATGTTTTGTTGAATGCCTATTTGTGGTGCCATCCGATGCTGGGCCGTATTCATTGTTTTTTTCTGATCCCGGAATCAAACCCAAACAAAACAAGCCAACCCATTGCCCTAAGTTGGAGAACAAAATTGGCAGAACAAGCCATGCTGATAAGTTCAGGTCATGGAGGCGTTTAGCTACAAGGCATGCGCAAGGCCAAAATAGCAAAATAGTAATACCAATTTCAACAAACTTGAATGCCTGATGCGACTGAGTAACAAGGCCAGTTATAGAAATGACACCAAAATAAATCATCAAGATCAGCAAAAACCCGAGCCAAAATTCTTTCAAGTTTATCCTGCCGTCGATGTCAAGAAATAACCTCAATGAAAATACCCACCAAATACTAGAATAAACTGTTTAGGACTAGATATAACGAGAGAAACTTAACTCGTGGTGTGTATAGGCAGTAAATTTTTCCTAATACTTAACAAATTGTTTTCTGATGGCATGGAATGCGTCGTAACTTCTGTATTGTAGAGCGTCGCTAACGGAATATTTAGCCACTTCTCAAATGTAGCTTTGTCCGCACACCGGACGTTGTTAACTCAACCCCAAAACACCCAATAGCCACCGAGTGCCACGAGCGCCCAGATGCCGATGTGACCCCACCGATTGTTGCGGGCTTCTGCCTTGCCGATCGCTTCGGTGGTTTGCGGGTCAAGCTTCATGCCGTTTTTGACCATGCTTTCCATGTCGCTGGAAAGTGCTTCGGCTTTTTCGGCCATTTCAGGCAGCATGTGCACCAATCGGCGCGCAGCGTCCAAGCCTTCTTTTGCATCTTCCAGCATGCCAGCCGGGCCAAGGTTCCGTGCAATCCATGCGCCCACGACTGGTTCAGCCGTCTTCCACATGTTGAAAGATGGGTCCAGCGTCCGCGCTACCCCTTCCACAACCACCATGGTTTTTTGTAGCATGATGAGTTCGGGCCGAGTTTCCATGTCAAACAGGTCAGTAACTTCAAACAACAGGGTTAGCAGTTTGGCCATGGAGATGGTTTCTGCCGACTGACCATGGATGGGTTCGCCGATCGCGCGAATGGCTTGCGCAAAACTGTGTACATCATGATGCGCCGGAACATAGCCCGCATCAAAATGAACCTGCGCCACTTTCAGGTAGTCGCGCTTGATGAATCCGTAGAGGATTTCAGCGAGGAAGCGGCGTTCCTTTTTACCAAGCCGTCCGGCAATCCCCATATCCACCGCAACAATGTCTCCGTCCGGCGCTACGAACAGGTTGCCCGGGTGCATGTCGGCATGGAAGAAACCATCCCGAACCGAATGACGAAGGAAAGACTGAATAAGCGTTACTGAAAGCGCTTCAAGATCATGTCCCGCCTTGGCTATTTCTTCCGCCTCTGAAAGCTTGATGCCATCAATCCAGTCCATGGTGATGCAATCACGCCCTGTCAGTTCCCAATTGACCGTTGGAACCCGGAACCCTGGGTCGTCCTTGATGTTCTCGCCCATCTCGGAGAACGCCGCAGCCTCGAGGCGCAAATCCATTTCAATACGTGCTGACTGTGCGAGCGTATCCACCACGGAATTTGGCTTTAGGCGTTTGGCTTCCGGAACAAACCGTTCAACCAGTCCTGCAGCAGCATAGAAGGTTTCAAGGTCGCGTTTGAAACGGTTGCGAATACCGGGCCGGATGACCTTTACAGCAACCGTTTCGCCGGAGTCTTTTAAGACCGCCTTGTGAACCTGCGCAACAGATGCCGCGGCCAAGGGTTCATGGAATTCTGAATAAAGGTCAGCAATCGGACGACCAATTGAATCCTCAACTCTGCGCTTGGATTCTTCAGTATCAAATGGAGCGATCCTGTCGTGCAAGAGTTCAAGATCTTTCGCAATAGCCTTGCCAACCACATCAGGGCGTGTCGCAAGAAACTGCCCAAGCTTTACCCAGCTTGGTCCAAGTTTATTAAGCGCAATCGACAAGCGTTCCGATTGCTCCCGGTCTTTCGCCTGTTTTCGTGCAAACCAACCCGCAAGCGAATGGCCAAACCGGGCGGGTCCAGGCATGCCGTCTGTAGGAAGCGCAGAAACAACGCCTTCGCGAACAAGCACCCATCCGGCGTGGATCAGGGAAAGATAGGAACGCAGGGATGCCATAGGGTCAGAGTTTCCACCCGCTGTGAAGTGCAACAACGCCACCAGTGAAATTCTGCCAGCTCACTTTCTCAAAACCTTGGCCCTTGATCGCGGCGGCAAATTTTTCCTGATTGGGAAATTTCGCAATGGACTCGACCAGGTATTGATAGGAGTCACGGTCGCCAGTCACTGCTTGCCCAATGCGCGGGATCGCATGCAAGGACCATTGTTCATAGAATTTGTCGAGCATGGGTACGTCAACTTCGGAAAACTCAAGACAAAGAAATTTTCCACCATGTTTGAGCACGCGAAACGCTTCGCCGATGGCTTTTTCCATTTTCGGAACGTTACGAATGCCGAATGCGATGGTGTAGGCATCAAATGAATAATCTTCAAAAGGCAGTTCTTCAGCGTTTCCTTCCACGAATGTGAGCTTTTCTGAAAGTCCGCGTTTCGCAGCACGTGCTTCGCCCACTTCCAGCATGGAGGAGTTAATATCAAAAACGGTTGTATGGGTATTTGCACCACCGCGCTCGACAATCCGGAATGCGATATCACCGGTTCCCCCGGCCACATCAAGTGTTCTAAAAGTGCGGTCACTTTTCGGCGGCGCAATTGCCGTCACCATGGCATCCTTCCAGATGCGGTGCATGCCGACAGACATAAAGTCGTTCATCACATCATACTTGTTGGCAACGGAATGAAAGACATTGTTAACAAGGGGCTGCTTTTCACCCGCGCCAACCTCTGAAAACCCGAACGAGGTTTCCATCTCGCCAGCTTTGTTTGTGCGCGCCTGTGACATGAAATAGGGTCCTAAATGTTCTTGGCTCTGCTTTACATTATATATATGTGAAGCCAAAGCACATTTCATGTGCGCTTTTGATGCAGGGTTAAAGCAATATGCCTGAACTTCCTGAAGTTGAAACGGTCCGCCGTGGGCTCGAGCCGATCATGCTGGGTGCGACCATCACAAAGGTTGCCCAAAATCGCCCGGATTTGCGATTTCCATTTCCGGATCGCTTTGTTGAACGTCTTGAAGGTGCTTCTATCAATCATATGGGGCGGCGTGCGAAATATCTTGTTGCTGAATTGGATACCGGCGAGGCACTTGTCATGCATTTGGGAATGTCAGGCTCATTCCGAATTGAGTTGGAAGAGGCAGCCTCGCTGCCAGGTATGTTTCACCACCCACGGTCAGAAGCGAAAGCCCATGACCATGTGGTATTTGGGGTCAAGGGCGGCACAGCTTCTGCGCAGGTAATATATAATGACCCAAGACGATTTGGCTTCATGGATATTGTCAAAACCAGCGAACTTGCTTCGTGCAAACATTTTGCCGGGATGGGCATCGAGCCCACTGGAAACGAATTGAACGGAGATACGATATCCAGACTGTTCGCCGGCAAGTCCACTCCGCTTAAGGCTGCATTGCTTGACCAGCGTCTCATTGCCGGGCTTGGCAATATATATGTATGCGAAGCTTTGTGGCGTGCGGGTTTGTCTCCCAGACGAAAGGCGTCGACAATTACCCGCAAGAACGGAATGGCGACAGAACGTTCTGAAGCGCTTTCTCTTCACATTCGGGATGTGATTGCTGAAGCCATTGAGGCAGGAGGTTCATCGTTGCGGGATCACCGGCAGACAAATGGCGATCTTGGCTATTTTCAACATCGCTTCAGCGCCTACGACCGGGAAGGAGAAGCCTGTTCAAAAAAAGGATGTAGCGGGATAATAAACCGAATCGTGCAATCCGGACGTTCAACCTTTTATTGTCCCAAATGCCAACGATAGGTCGGAAACATTATCCGTTGACGAAACCGCTGTTTCAAGGTATGCGTTCACCCAAATTCAGGCGGTCTGCATCTGCCTGTCTCTCTTTCCAGTCAATATGATTGAAAGATTTGCTTGAGACAGTAGCGTCAGACAGATTTTGCCAAACGAAACAAAAAGACAGGAAGCCACATGGCAAATACAGTATCAGCTAAAAAGGCAGTTCGTAAGATTGCCCGCCGCACTGAGGTAAACAAAGCACGCCGTTCCCGTATGCGCACCTATATTCGCAAAGTCGAAGAAGCAATCGCAGGTGGCGACAAAGATGCGGCCGCCGCAGCACTTAAAGCAGCCCAGCCAGAGATCATGCGCTCAGTAACCAAGGGCGTTCTGAAGAAGAATACGGCAGCTCGTAAAGTATCTCGACTAGCAGCAGGTGTCAAAAAAATTGGAGCGTAAAACGCGCTCGCAATTTTGTTGTAAAACCCGGCTTTTTTGGTCGGGTTTTTTTGTGTCTGCCTCAAAATTCGGGCTGTCATCGAATTGTAGCAAAACAATTGAAGTTTGAGATTTTTCAAAAATTTAATATATAAAACAATAGCTTATCGAAGGTCTTTTTGGGCAACGTGACGAAATTTGAATTTCAGCCGTGTCAATAGCAAAAAAGTCGAAAAGATTCACGAGAGTCCCAGTTTCAACAAAATTTGGCAAGTTAAGCCAAATTTCTGCTGATTTTTAAGGTAAAAACTGCCAGCACCTATTGCGGAAAAAAAATTCCCCACCGGTGATTCGACGCCGTTTATATTTTGTTAACCTGATTCACTTGAACGCCAATGTTAGGATCGCTATCGTAGCGTCAGGAGATAGGGAGCCTCCAAAAAAGTACTCAAATAAGATGCCCGGTATGAGTTCGGCATTGTGTTAAGGTACGGATCGCAGGGCAATACGCGAAATAAGCGTAAACTGCGTGTTGGGCGGCTCCCATAGACTTGGGAAGCGTTCATTGCCTGTCTCAATCTGTTTCCTACCGGGGTGGTTACCGTGACAGGTAAATACTTTAGTTTTGTTGATTTGCACCGCTGAAACTTCCGTTTCAGCGAACGGGGAAGGTTTGTGAAATTGTCCTACGCGGGTGATGTGACGGTCGCAACTTGTTGGGAGACATTGAGAGAAGAGTCTTTGTCCCAGCTAGTTGATGTTCGCACCAGCGCTGAGTGGAGCTTTGTGGGCGTCCCTGTTCTCGGATCGATAGAGAAAGACTTGATTTTGGCTGAATGGCAGCAATATCCGCGCATGCAGGTAAATGCTGCTTTCACTGAAATGGTTATTGCCGAGTTGGACAAGCGAAAGGTCGAGAAATCAAGTTCGATCTTTATGCTGTGCAGGTCCGGAGTTCGGAGTATGGCAGCGGCAAGTGCATTGACTGATGCCGGATATGAGCGCGTCTACAATGTGTTGGGTGGGTTTGAAGGAAATACCGACGCCAACGGGCATCGGGCAACGATGGAAGGATGGAAATTTGAAGGACTGCCCTGGCGGCAGTGATGTTTGAAAGTTTTTGAGTTGGTTTGGTCGGCGTATCTCGGCCTTAAAAATTAAAAAGCATTCCGGTGGCACAGGCTTCCGGAATTTGAGAAGCGGGGCAAAGCACGGGATGAGCAACATGAATGCAGTGACCAACGGCGCAGATGAATATGAAAATGGTTTGAAAAGCCAGTCAGATACATGGGTGAAATGCCCGAAACCGGAACTGACAAATTTAAAAATTGTGTCTACGGACACAGAGTTGGACGAAAATCCGAAAAGTAGTGATCAGGGGAGGAAAGCTATGGGGAGAAATGGTGCAGGAAAACGATCTCTGGGGGAAAGTTGGGATCGTGTTCGCGCACAGCTGGAAGCACAGCTAGGCAAAGATGTCTTTGACAGCTGGTTTGGCAGGTTGAAGTTGGCTGCATTTGAAGGCGGCGTAGTAACCCTGACTGTTCCTACCCCATTTCTGAAAAACTGGATTCAGTCGAAATATAGGGAGAAGCTACTGGAGCTTTGGCAAGCTGAAGACAGCAGCGCACTACGCGTTGATGTTGCAGTGAGAAAGCCCATTGCTCAAAAAGCTGCGGAAGAAGAGCAGGGAAAAGAAGCGGCGAAATCCAATGCGGAAACAGCCAAGACCGGCAAGTTTATCGGCCGCACCATGCCAACAAACGGTGGTCAAATCCGCAATTTGGATTTTTCCAGCGGTTTTCCAGGCTCTCCGTTGGATCCGAAACATACGTTTGAAACCTTTATCGAAGGGTCTTCAAACCGGATGGTATATGCTGCCGCCCAAACGATTGCTGAGGACATCACTGCATCACATTTCAATCCTCTTTTCATTCACGCTAATGTCGGTTTGGGTAAAACTCACCTTCTGCAGGCGATTGCGTGGAGAGCACGTAGCAGAAATCCAAAGGCAAGGGTTCTGTATCTCACAGCTGAATACTTCATGTGGCGTTTTGCATCTGCCTTGCGTGACAAAACCGCACTTACCCTGAAAGAGTCACTTCGCGATATCGACATTCTTCTGATCGATGACATGCAGTTTCTGCAGGGGCAGGCCATTCAGGCAGAATTCTGTCACCTTCTCAATGAACTGATCGACAGCGCGCGCCAGGTTGTGGTTGCTGCAGATCGTCCGGCAACCGAGTTGGAAAGTCTTGATGAACGTGTGCGCTCACGGTTGAAAGGCGGCGTGACGCTGGAAGTCAAAATGCCGGATTATGAATTGCGCAAACAGATTCTGAATTCGCGTTATGAAGAAGCGCGGCGCGAGCAGCCCGGTCTCGATATCCCGGAAGACATTCTCCACTACGTGGCCCGTCAGGTAAGTTCCAGTGGTCGCGACATCGAAGGAGCTTTCAACCAGTTGCTGGTCCAACACCAGTTTTCTGACGGGGCAATGAGTTTTGACGAGTTGGACAAAATTCTTGCGCATCTTGTTAAATCCGCAGAATCGAAACGTGTCCGTATTGAAGATATCCAGCGGATCGTGGCGCGCCAGTTCAACGTGAGCAAGAATGATCTGCTGTCAAATCGGAGAACACGCGTTATTGTGCGGCCAAGGCAGATAGCCATGTATCTAGCAAAGGTTATGACACCACGCTCGTTGCCTGAGATCGGACGCCGTTTTGGTGGCCGTGACCATACGACAGTGCTGCATGCAGTTCGGAAAATCGAAGAGCTGTCGTCCAATGACCAGAAGATTGCGCATGAGATTGAATTGCTGAAGCGCTTGATCCTTGAATAATTTGCAATAGCCTTTGGCTATGGGGGCGCGTTAAGGGGCATTTTGGGGAAGATACCTGCATTGCAGGGTTTTCCCCAAAAACGCGTTATCAAATGGTCGCTATCCCTTGAACTGATTGTTATTATTCCACACATTCATTCAACACAGCACCATTGCGGATTGTGGCCTGAATGCCCGATAATCCCCTCAGGAGTGGTAATCCCATGCGCGTTACACTTGAACAATCCAGTCTGATGAAATCACTCGGTCATGTGCACCGGGTCGTTGAACGCAGAAACACAATTCCGATTTTGTCGAATGTCCTTTTGCGCGCTGATGGGAACTCCTTGCATTTGAAAGCAACAGACCTTGATCTGGAAGTGTTTGAGAAAACCCCTGCAGTTGTTGAGCAGGCGGGTGCAACCACGGTTCCGGCTTATATGTTGTATGAGATCGTCCGCAAATTGCCGGGTGGTTCTGAAGTAATGTTGTCCATAGATGCGGACTCTTCAACGCTGAAGATCACATCAGGCCGAAGCAATTTCACATTGCAAATGCTTCCGGTAGAAGACTTTCCTGATATATCGACCGGTGAGTTCAGCCACTCTTTCACCATGGCCACAGGTGAAATTCGCAAATTGATTGAACACACCCAGTTTGCGATTTCCACGGAAGAAACACGCTATTATCTGAACGGCATTTTCCTGCATACAGTTGAGGAAGAGGGTGAAACTCTCCTTCGGGCGGTCGCCACAGATGGCCACCGCTTGGCGCGCAGCCAATCCATGGCTCCGGATGGTGCGGCTGGAATGCCGGGAATCATCATTCCGCGCAAAACAGTCGGTGAAGTGCAACGTCTGGTGGAAGACCCTGATGCTGCTGTAATGGTGGAATTATCTGATTCCAAAATCCGCATGAGCGTGGGTGAAACGGTTCTGACGTCCAAATTGATTGATGGCACGTTTCCTGACTACAACCGGGTCATTCCAACCGGCAATGACAAAGAACTGATTCTGGATCGCGAAACTTTTGCAAAGGCCGTTGATCGGGTATCGACCATTTCGTCAGAACGTGGCCGTGCAGTAAAACTCCAGCTCTCCGATGGTCAAATGGTTTTGTCGGTCAACAACCCGGATTCCGGAACCGCTGAAGAAGAAATTGCAGTCGGTTACTCATCAGACGCGTTGGATGTGGGCTTTAACTCTCGTTATCTGTTGGATATCACCAACCAGCTTTCAGGAGATGAAGCGAAGTTCATGCTTTCTGATCCCGGATCACCGACGCTTATTCATGACACCAATGAAAGTGGCGCGATCTACGTTCTGATGCCAATGCGAGTGTAACTCGCAAGGAGACTTGCGCTCTTGAAAGCGGGGACGCTTGCATACTGTCCACATTGATCGGCTCAAACTTACTGATTTTCGCAACCACGTTGCGACCACAATAGATGTTGATGAACGTCACGTGGTGATTTTCGGTGAAAACGGTGCCGGCAAAACCAATATTCTGGAAGCTGTATCCTTCTTGTCTCCCGGCCGCGGAATGCGACGCGCTTCCTATGAACAGATTGGTCGTGCGAGTTCGTCCGGTGCATGGACAGTTTTTGCCAAGCTTCAAGGTCCAAATGATGAAGTGAGCATTGGAACGGGTTTGCAGCAAACAGCGCATGGTGTGGAGACGCAGCGCAAAGTCCATATCAACGGAGCACAGGCAAAAACGTCTGATGCCTTGCTGGAACACTCACGCGTCTTGTGGCTAACGCCCTCCATGGATGGGCTCTTTACCGGACCAGCCAGTGATCGGCGCCGGTTTCTTGATCGCATGGTTCTTGCCGTGGACCCGGCGCACGGTCGCAGGGTGAGTGATTTTGAAAAAACCATGCGTGCGCGAAACAAACTACTTTCGGAACCGTCTCCTGATGCACAGTGGCTAGATGCCAATGAAGCACAATTGGCAGAGCTGGGTGTCGCAGTTGCTTCTGCCCGCCATGAAATGGTTTCTCTGCTCTCGCGTTCGATTGTTGAGAATAATGATCCCAATTCACCGTTCCCAGATGCCATTGTCACGCTGTCAGGCACTCTGGAAACCGAAATTGGCGAAATTTCTGCCTCTGATCTTGAAGATGAGTATCTTGATCGGCTTAAATCATCTCGCGGAATGGATGCAAGAGCAGGTCGAACCCTTGAGGGACCGCACCGCTCAGATCTGGTTGTCCATCATCGGCCGAAGGCAATGGCCGCGGCGCAATGCTCCACCGGAGAACAAAAGGCATTACTAATTGGGCTACTGCTCGCTCATGCGAGACTGGTCGGTGAGATGGCGGGATTTGCTCCCATTCTTTTGTTGGATGAAATTGCCGCACATCTGGACGAGGGCCGCCGGGCAGCACTCTATGAAATGATCAGTGAACTTGGATGCCAGGCCTGGATGACAGGAACTGACCGTGATCTCTTCAAGGCACTCGACAATTCAGCAAATTTCCTCAAAGTTGCGGATGGCAAGGTGACTTTGGAGTAAGCATGGTACTATCACCGGAAGAATTGGAGCGTTATGCCCGTCATATTGTGTTGGCTGATCTGGGAGGCGCGGGACAGCAGGCACTCAAAGCTGCAAAGGTGCTGGTAATCGGCGCCGGTGGTCTCGGCTCACCGGTTATCCAGTATCTAGCTGCAGCAGGCATTGGAACCATTGGTGTCGTCGATGATGATGTTGTCTCTTTGTCCAACCTTCAACGCCAGACCATTCACACAACTGACTCATGCGGAATTTCAAAGGTGGAAAGTGCTTCGACCTTTGTCTCGGGCTTGAATCCACAAGTGGAATTGGTCGGATACAACACGCGGCTGGATACCTCAAACGGCGAGGATTTGATTTCTGCATATGACATTGTAGTCGATGGGAGTGACAACTTTGATACCCGTTACCTCGTGGCTGACCTGTGTGATAAGCACGAAAAGACATTGGTCACGGCTGCTGTTGGGCAGTTCGATGCATCCATCACGACCTTGAAGCCACATAAGGTGGGACCGGACGGAAAAGCGTATCCTCGATATCGCGATATTTTTCCTAACAAGCCTGATGATGATTTGCTACCCACTTGCGCTGAGGCGGGAATTCTGGGTGCTTTGACAGGTATCATTGGTTCAATGCAGGCGATGGAAGTGATCAAGGAAATCACCAGCGTAGGAGAAGGCCTTGCGGGTCGAATATTGATGTTTGATTCCAGATCGGCGCGCTGGCAGGAATTTTCCTATGCTCGGCCTGAATGACATCAATCCTCTGCAAGACTGCAAATAAGTCCTTCAGGATTGGCCAAGTCTTCAATGACGTTGAAGTGATGGGTTCCTGGAATTTCCTGACAGGATGTGCTTGCTCCCAACCCTCGCCAAATATTGGCAAGTAGTGAATTTTGTCGCTTGAATTCTGGCAGCTCAATGCCACCTACCACGCAGTCAACACGAAGGTTGTCAGTATATGGTTTGAGCAATGCAGGACTTTCGCTAGCTGCTTCCTGTGCATCCAGCCCAATGGTCTGATTGAGTTCCAAACGCGTGATTGGGCGAAGATCGTGAACCCCGCTGATGCTGATTACACGCCGGATACGTTGCAACAGTCCGGTGTCCAGTTTGGTATCTGAACAAACCTGCCGTGTAACCAGATGCCCGCCAGCTGAGTGTCCCGCAAGAACAATCGGTCCGTTAACTTTCCCCGCAGCAGCAGAAATCGCACGAGAAATTTCCCTTGAAATGTCAGATACTTGGGCTTTTGGCGTCAGCGTGTAGCTTGGCATTGCCACATGCCACCCCAGTGCCAAGGGTCCAGCTGCAAACTGACTCCAGAATGACTTGTCAAACCGATACCAATATCCTCCGTGAACAAAGACAAAGAGTCCTTTCGAAACTGCCTGAGGCTCAAAGAGATCAAACTTTTGCCGCTCACCCGACCCGTATGCGATATCCAACGTGCATTGAGTCTTTTCTCTGAATGAGGCAGCCTCATCCGGCCATTTATCGATGAACGATTGCGCATCAGGGACACTGGCTGCGTTGGCGTATTCCTTGTCCCAATCTGTAATTGCACCACTCATATCAGCTTGAATAATCCCGTTGATCGTCGATTACTTTGCCATCATTCGGAAGACTGTCAACCAATTGAGTTTCGCCTCGCAGCTTGGTAATATTGGCAAATTGCGCTTTCAAATCGTCATCATTGATATTCTCGCCAATCACCTGAAGCGTCATAACATCTTTTTGATCTTCTCTTGAAACCACCAGCCGTGCCTGTTCAACGCCACCTACGGATTTCACAATCTGTGAAATCTGCTTGGGATCAACAAACATGCCTTTGATCTTTGTTCTTTGATCCGCTCTGCCCATCCAGCCCTTGATCCGCAAGTTTGTACGCCCGCAAGGCGAAGGCTCGCTCATGACTGCGGACATGTCGCCAGTGCCAAATCGAACAAGAGGATAAGCCTTGTTGAAAGATGTCACAACGATTTCGCCAACTTCACCATCTGCTACCGGGTCATCGGTCCCGGGTCGCACGATCTCGACGATCAGGTCCTCGTTGCAGATCATGCCTTCGCATAATTGATCGCCATGCCATGTTTCATGCGCAATGGAGCCGATGTCCGCCGTTGCATAGGATTGCGAAACCCGGATGCCCTGATCTTCATATGCTTTGCGCATCGAGGGAAAGAGCGCTCCGCCAGAAACCAGTGCAGTATCCAGTGAGGAAACATCTTTTCCGGTTTCTTTTGCCTTATCGAGAATTGCCTGCAGGAAATCGGGCGTCCCGACATAGGCTTTAGCCCGCAAAGTTTCGATTGCTTCTGCCTGAACTTCGGTATTGCCAACACCCGCTGGGAACACAGTAGCTCCAAGCGCTCTCAGGCCCTCATCAAGAATTGCACCGCCCGGTGTCAGCGTGTATCCGATAGAACACAAAACCACATCACCGGACCGAATTCCTGCTGCATGAAGCGCCCTTGCCGCCAGCCAGGGATCAGCGCCCGGTGCCTGTGGCTCCCAAACGGGGCCGGGGGACATAAACACACGCGTACCTGCCAAAAGTGATTGATCGACAAAATCACCAAACGGTGGTTTTGCAGCCTGCGCTTCCATCAGTTCGGGTTTCCGCATGACAGGAATTTTTGCGAGAGCTTCACGCGAATTGATGGTGTCTACATCAATTTCAGCTAAACGCTTTTGCCAGCCTGGTATGCGTTGCATGACGTCTGAAAGAAATGCTGGAAAACTTGCAAAGAGCTCGGTTTCCCGCTCTTCGGGGGCACAGGTTTCCCGCGTATCAAAATATTCGTTCATCTCGTTCCCAACCTTTTAATTATCTGAGGATTCGTATCCATTGTGCCAGATTGAGCAAGCTTGAAAGTGCTGCTGACACATAGGTGAGCGCTGCAGCCTTCAGGACTTCTCTCGCAGCCGGTAAATCATCGGGATGTAAATAGTTGCCCTGTTCCAGAATGGGTAAAGCCTTGTTGAAACTTGCGTCCCACTCCACAGGCAGTGTCACCAGATGGACAATCACACGTATCGCCAACAGGCTGATGCCAAGCAAAACAAAACCAAGAAAAGCACCTGGTGATCTCACCAGCACGCCCAATACCGGAGCAAAGAAAAAGAATACCGTGGCGAACGTGTCCGTGACACTTGCAAACTTTACCAGCAATTGACGCAGGTTCAGCATGCGATTGCCTTCATGATGCTGGATTGCGTGGCCTACCTCATGTGCCGCAATGGCTACCGCAGTGATAGACCTGCCGTCATGATTATTTTGTAATAGACGCACCATCAGATCTTTCGGATCATAATGATCACCCTTGTCCGTCATCTCAACGCCGGCATTGTCAATCTTGAAACGTTCAATGAGATGCTGGGCTAGTTCTCCACCCGTACCTTGCAAATCAGGCCGGTCAATACTGTGTTTTGCGATAGCACGTTTAACCCAGTATTGAGGGCCGAAAATTACGGCAAACAAAAGAGAAAGACCGATTAGAGCAACAATGCTCATGGAGAAACAGACCTCTTACGCAAGCCAGCGTTTGCGGCGGCGATAGTGCTTCACATCCTTGAACGACTTGCGGCCTTCGCCGCCGACACCGAGATAGAATTCTTTCACGTCCTCGTTTTCTCGAAGATCTTTGGCTTCGCCATCCATCACCACGCGACCGGATTCCAGAATGTAACCATATGTAGCGTATTTTAGGGCGATATTTGTGTTTTGCTCCGCCAGCAGAAATGAAACACCTTCCTGTTGGTTCAGGTTGTGAACAATCTCGAAAATCTCTTCCACCAATTGCGGTGCAAGGCCCATAGAAGGTTCATCTAACAGGATCATGGAGGGCTTGGACATCAGCGCCCGGCCAATCGCACACATTTGTTGTTCACCGCCCGATGTATAACCTGCCTGAGATTTGCGGCGCTCTTTCAGGCGTGGGAAATACTGGTAAACGAGATCCAGATGGTCTTTGACCGCAGCGGCCCCGTCTTTACGGGTGTAAGCTCCGGTCAGCAGATTTTCTTCGATGGTCAAGTGGCCAAAGCAATGACGGCCTTCCATTACCTGAATACAGCCGCGACGAACCAACTCGTTGGGGGTGAGGGATTGGATTTCATCGCCGTTAAATACAATATTGCCTTTAGTGACTTCACCACGTTCACCATGCAGCAGGTTGGAAACCGCGCGTAGGGTTGTGGTTTTTCCGGCACCGTTGGCACCAAGTATGGCGACAATGCCGCCCTTCGGAACAGTAAGGGAAACCCCTTTGAGAACAAGAATAACGTGGTTGTAGATCACCTCGATATTGTTGATCGAAAGAATGGTCTCAGCTTCTTGAGAATTAAGGTTTTCAGCGACACTCATGACATCGTTCCGGAAGAGAAATTGGGTGTGGGCGCAATCCCGTTCTTTCGAACGGGATTGCGAAGGGTTAAATTAACCGCAGTCCTGTGTCTGCCAGTCAGTTTGCTCAGACACATATTTGTCTGCAGCTTCCTGAAGCAGCGGCTTAACAACATCTGTCATCGGCGGGATCAGGTCACTGATCCGGTTCCAGTCAGAACCATCCCATTGCTGAATGAAGATTGAACCAGCGCCTTCGTGGTCTGCACATGAAGCAGTGATCGGAGCGGTAAAGCCCTCAAGGCCGATTTCTTTTAAACGTGCTTCATCAAGAACGAATGATTCCAAACCAAGACGCATGTCTTCGCCTGTGATCGCTGTTTTGCCGGTTGCTTTTTGAGCAGCACGAACAGCTTCAGCCATGATAACGGCATTGAAGAGGCCACGGTTATAGTTCACCTTGCCAACATCATCTTTGTCCGCCTGGCTCTTTCCAGCGTCAACTACGTATTTCAATACGTCTTGAAGTGCCGGGAAGTCAGTGCCGATACCAGAGAAGTTTGCAGCCTTGTAGCCTTTGCCTGCTGCGCCAACTGGCTCAAGGTCAGCGTGCGCGCCAGACCACCAGTTGCCAACGAACTTGTCCATTGGGAAACGGATTTTAGCAGCTTCTTTAACAGCAGTTGGTGTCATCGCACCAAAGCTCCATGCAACCATCCAGTCAGGACGCTCTTTACGAACGTTCAGCCAGGTAGCACCCTGAGCTTGCATTTCTTTAACGCCAACCGGGAAGCCAACCCACTCGAATCCCATCTCGGGAGCGAGCTGCTCGAGAAGCGGAATAGGCTCTTTACCGTAGCCCACGTCAAGGTAGATGAAGCCGATCTTCTTGCCTTTGATGCCGCCTTCAGAGTTGGCATCAATGTATTGAAGGATCGAAGACATTTGGCTCCAGTAAGATGCTGGATAGTTGAAAGTCCACGGGAACTTGTCACCAATCGCAGCAGCTGAGAGGCCATAACCCATCGAAAGAACAGGAATTTTATCGACCGGAGCTTTCGGGATCAGCTGTAGTGTAATGCCTGTTGAATATGGGTTATACGCAAGCGCACCATTCCCTTTGGTCGCTTCATAACACTCAACGCCTTTTTGCGCGTTGTAGGCTGTTTCACATTCTTCCAAAACGATCTTTGCGCCGCCAATGCCGCCATCACGCTCATTGAGCATGGTGAAATAGTCAGCAAAGCCATTCGCAATGGGTGTTCCCGCACCAGCAAACGGGCCGGTACGATAGCTGAGTGACGGGATATAGAGCGTGTCCTCAGCGAATGCAGGTGTTGTTGAGTAAACAGAACCCGCAATCGCAATTGACGCAGCTCCCAATATCATTTTTTTGAGCATATGTTTTCCTCCCAAACGCTCTGGCAGAGGCATGATGCCATTCTGCTTTCTGATGAATCCAGTTTCAAAACTTTGGGGCCTGGTTTCAAGCCCTTTCTGTAGCCTTCCTTAATATGGGAAAGGCCAAACCCGTAATTTCTGTTTTATGATCGCCCATAGTCTTGCAAGACCATGTGGCTCCATAATCAGGAATACGACGATCATAACACCAATGATGATGTCTGACACAAGATCTGCCGTCGAAGATGTAATTGTGATGGTTGTGAGCGTCTCCACAAGTGGTGGCAGCCAGTCACGGATGATAACCGGCAAAATCCAGATCACTGCAGCGCCCAGGAAACATCCAAGGAGACTTCCCAGGCCCCCTAGGATCACCATAAACAGAATTTCGAATGAGTGATTGTAGTCGAAGCTTTCAACTTCCGCTGCACCGAGCCACAAGAACACCATCAAGGCTCCGGCAACACCACAATAGAATGATGATACCGCAAAAGCCGACAATTTGGCATAAAGTGGGCGAACGCCCATCAGTTCAGCAGCAATATCCATATCACGGATCATCATCCATTGACGTCCGATCCGACCTGAAATCAGGTTGGACGCGAACCATGTCATGATCACCACGAACGCAAGGCAAACGAGATATCGAACCTCGGCGCTTGCGGACGCGCCGGTAACGATTACCCCAAACGCCTCTCGTTGGGGGACTTCGATCGCACCTGAATCATTATAGTTATATAGCCAGGGTATCCGGATGAACGCCCATTCCAGGAAGAATTGGGCAGCAAGGGTTGTCACGACAAGGTAAAAGCCCTTGATCCGAAGCGAGGGTAAGCCAAAGAATACGCCTACAAGTGCTGAGAAAACGCCTGATAGAAGAATAAAGACGAGAATATTCACTTCCGGAAAAGCAAGGGTCATCTTGTAACAGGCATAGGCGCCCACACCCATAAAGGCACCGGTTCCCAAAGAAATCTGGCCTGTAAATCCGGTTAGAATGTTGAGCCCGATGGCGGCAAGTGTGAACACCAAAAACGGGATCATGATCGCGCCAAGAAAGAACTCATCGCCGAAATATGGAATTACGAAGAAACCAATTGCCAGATAAATCCAGATAAAAACCTTATCCTGAAAAATCGGGAACTTTGCGCTATCTGCTTCGTATGTGGACTTGAATTGCCCGGCTTCGCGGTAAAACATGCTCTCTCCCCCAAGGCTATATTCGTTCGATCAGTTTCTCGCCAAACAGGCCTTCCGGTCTGTAGAGCAAGAAGATCAAGGCAATGATAAAGGCGAACCAGCTTTCGGTTCCGCCACCCAAAATGGGTGAGCCCCAGTAAAGATCAAAAATCTTTTCTCCAAATCCAATGATCAGGCCACCGATAATAGCGCCTGGAATGGAGGTGAACCCACCAAGAACAAGCACAGGTAACGCTTTTAGAGCGACGACTTGCAGAGCGAAAGACACATCTGATTTGGCTGCCCAAAGAATACCGGCGGTCAAGGCCACAACGCCAGCCGCAAACCATACAATTACCCAAATGTGCTCAAGTGAGATGCCAACAGAGAGCGCTGCCTGATGGTCATCTGCAACCGCACGCAATGCGCGCCCCGTTTTGGTTTTATTAAAAAACAATGCAAGTCCTGCAATCAGAATGGCTGCAATAACCGCCGCAGCGATGTCGATATGCTGGAAAATTACAATGCCGCCACCGACTTCCCAGTCGCTCGAACCGGTCGGGAGGCCAAGTTCTGTGGTGATCATTGCTTTTGGTTCACCACCAAAGATCAATTGCCCACCTGCAATCAGAATGAAGGTGATGCCGATGGTCGACATGAACAGAATGATATCCGGTTGGTTGACCAGCGGTTTCAAAACTACGCGCACAACCGTAAATGCCAACAGCGCCATGACGCCAAGAGTGAGCAAAACAGCAAGGTAGGCAGGAACGCCAAGCGCATGAATGCCTACAAGGGCAAGGGCAGCAAACACCACCATGATGCCTTGTGCAAAGTTAAACACACCGGAAGCTTTAAAAATAAGCACGAAACCAAGTGCAATCAGCGAATAAAGCGTACCCGAAACGAAACCTTCCCAAAGCGTTTGCAGGAGAAGATCCGGCAAGGCGTACATGGTTTCAAAGGGTTCGACGAAAATCTTGTTTAG
>JASJDO010000177.1 GCA_030065115.1 Rhizobiaceae bacterium
GACTGGGTGATAGGGTATGGACATCGCCCCTCGCGCGCGATTACCGCCTCACTTATAATCATCGGGTTTACTGCCGGTTTGGCGTATTTTTCGTGGCACAAGGGAGATATGGTGCCAAATTCCGACATAATCTTAACTAGCGAGAATTGGCTAACATTCGCCAAAGACAGAAGTGGCAATGCGGCGGCGGAATGGTCTGCCAATACGGAAACCGGACGCGACTATCAAACCTTCTATTCGGGCACCTATGCTGCGGATGTGTTTATCCCGTTGATCGATTTTGGACAGGAATCGGCTTGGTCACCCTCTACAGAGCGCGGATGGTGGGGCGTTTGGCTTTATTGGCTTAGCTGGATCATCAAAACCCTGGGCTGGATCATCACCGCATTGGGTGCTGCCGCGGTTACAGGGATCATCCGAAATGAGAGTTAGAGAAAATATTTATGGTATTCAAATACCATATTTTTATCTCATTGTTTTTATTGATTTATTTTCTTCGTTGGAAAAACAAACCGCTTGACGCACCGCCTACCCTCCCCTATAAACTGCTCAACTTTGGCCCCTGACGGGCCTTTGTTTGTTTTAACATCCAGATTGAAGGCAAACGCCACATGAAGACTTTCTCGCAGAAGCCTGCAGAGGTTGAAAAGAAATGGCTGCTGATTGACGCTGAGGACGTGGTTCTTGGTCGTCTTGCATCCATCGTCGCCAACCGCCTGCGCGGCAAGCACAAGCCAACGTTCACCCCGCATGTTGATGACGGCGACAATGTGATCATTATCAATGCTGACAAGGTGAAGCTGACCGGCAAAAAATACACCGACAAGAAATATTACTGGCACACCGGTTATCCGGGCGGCATTAAAGAGCGTACAGCACGTGCAATCATTGAAGGCCGTTTCCCTGAGCGTGTTGTCCAGAAAGCTGTTGAGCGCATGATGCCGGGCGGCCCTCTTTCACGTCGTCAGATGAAAAACCTGCGCGTTTATGCGGGCAGCGACCATCCACACGAAGCACAATCGCCAGTTGTGGTTGATGTTGCTTCCATGAATTCCAAGAACAAAAGGATTGCACAATAATGGCTGAACTCAATTCTCTTGAAGAGCTGGGCGGCGCGGTAGAAGGTGCAGCCGAAGCAGTAGTTGAAAACACAGCACCTGTTTACGAGCAAAAGCTTGATGCGCAGGGCCGTGCATACGCAACTGGTAAACGTAAAGACGCGATTGCTCGCGTTTGGGTTAAGCCGGGCGCAGGCAAAATCACCGTGAACGGCAAAGAGTTTACAGAATATTTTGCGCGTCCTGTTCTGCAGATGGTCATGCAGCAGCCAATCGTTGCCGCAGCACGTGACGGTCAGTACGACATTGTTGCCACTGTTAAAGGCGGCGGTCTTTCAGGCCAGGCTGGTGCGGTTCGCCACGGCATCTCAAAGGCACTTACGCATTATGAACCAGAGCTTCGCGGCGTTTTGAAAAAAGGTGGTTTCCTTACCCGCGACTCTCGTGTTGTTGAACGTAAGAAATACGGTAAGGCAAAAGCCCGCCGTTCATTCCAGTTCTCAAAGCGTTAATCGCTTACGGCACTTACACAATTCGAAAGCCCGTCATTTTGGCGGGCTTTTGTTTTTCTAGCGCATTGCTGTCTCGGCTTCGCCCGCGCAAAGCTTGCAGCCCGTCGTTCATTCCAGTTCTCAAAACGTTAATCGCTTACGGCACTTATACAATTCAAAAGCCCGTCATTTTGGCGAGCTTTTGTTTTTCTAGCGCATTGCTCAATCGTGATTACAGTCTTGGCGCAATCCATGGACAATCCAAAACGCACTTCTTAAACTGACGGAATGTGCATGACGTGCACTTTCTGCCAAAACACAAGAAAGGCGTCGAACCGTTGAATATTCTCCCCGTTATTGATCAGAGCAAAGACGAACTGACCGATATCTTCAAAGATCTGCATGCGCATCCAGAGATCGGATTTCAGGAAAGTCGAACATCAGCAATCGTTGCGGACAAGCTTCGCAGCTATGGCGTGGATGAGGTTCATACCGATATCGCGAAAACCGGCGTTGTCGGTCTGATCAAGGGCAAGGGTTCTGGCACAAAAAGGGTTGGTCTTCGTGCTGATATGGATGCCCTTCCCATTCACGAAGAAACAAACCTTCCCTATTCGTCGAAAAACGAAGGGGTAATGCATGCCTGCGGCCATGACGGACATACTACCATGCTTCTGGGCGCAGCGAAGCATCTCGCTAGCACGCGAGACTTCGACGGCACTGCAGTACTCATCTTCCAACCTGCCGAGGAAGGGCTGGGCGGCGCGCGCGGCATGCTTGATGAAGGATTGTTTGAGAAATTCCCGTGTGATGAAATCTACGGCATGCACAATTCACCCAGCGGCGAACCAAACAAGGTCGGCATATGCAAAGGCACTGCCATGGCAGGCGCTTGCTTCTTTGATATTTACGTTCAGGGCAAGGGAAGCCATGCGGCCATGCCGCATCAATCGCGGGATTCGCTCGTAATTGCCACATCGCTAGTCGGCGAGTTACAGACCATCGTGGCGCGCAATGTTCCTCCACTTGAATCTCTGGTCCTATCCGTTACCGAGATTCACGCAGGCTCTGCCTATAACATTGTCCCGGACACTGCGCGCTTGGCAGGAACCATCCGCTATTTCTCGGATGAAACACGGGATCTTGCTCAAAAAAGGATGCAGCAATTGTGCGATGGCATGGCGTTGGCTCACGGGGTCGAGATTCGTCTTGATATGCGTAACGTTTTCGATGTGCTCATCAATGACGATGCCCTGTCAGACGCTTATCTTGAAGCTGCAGCCGATATTGTTGGCGCTGAGAATATTTCTGGCACCGACGAACCGGCCACCGGTTCAGAAGATTTTTCCGACATGCTGAAGGTCGTGCCTGGCTCTTATTGCCGACTTGGGCATTCCGGCACGTTGGGTTTGCACAATCCGGGGTTTGTTCTCGATCCCGAAATTCTGCCAGTTGGAGCGTCCATCATGGCCCGCGTTGTGGAGAGGCGTCTGGCAATCTGACAGCCGGATTAGTAACCAAATTTTTTGTTGTGATGCCACAAAGCTGTGGCATTATCCTCAAATAATGGGGTGAATCGCTAATAAGGACGGGGATCCGATGTTTTTCAAGAAATCACTTCTAACGGCAGGCGCACTTGCTGCAGCCTTTACGTTCTCACCGGTTTACACGCCGATCAGCGGCGTCCCACAAGCAGAAGCGCAATTGTTTTGTGCCAATGATGGTAGCCGTTTCAACGAATGGAAGTCGGCGTTCAAGAAAACCTACAAGAGTAAATACAAGGCCTCTACGTTGGCAAAACTGGATGGCCTTAAATATGATAGTGGTATCATCAAGTCAGACCGCAACAACAAAAAGAGTTTCAAGGGTACATTTGAAAGTTTTTACGCGCGTCGGACCAAGGGTGCGCTTGGCGTTACCCTGAAACGCTGGAGAAACAACGAACGCACGCTGGCAAACATCGAGAAGAAATACGGTGTTCAGGCTGAAGTGTTGATGTCGATCTGGGTCTTGGAAACGGCCTTTGGCCGATATCTTGGCAACAAGAACATCTTGCAATCCATCGCGACACTTGCCTACGACTGCCGTCGATCAAAGTCCCTGTTCTTCCCGGAAATGCTTGCAGCTATGACCATCATTGATCGCGGCATGCTGGATCTCTCCAAGCGCAAAGGCGCATGGGCTGGAGAGATTGGGCAAACGCAATTACTCGCAACCCGTTTCCTACTCGGATACGCGGATTATGATGGCGGCGGCGTGGATGTGTATAAATCTGCACCGGACGCGCTTGCCACAACTGCGAACTGGTTCAAGAAGCGTGGGTGGCGGCGTGGCGGCGGTTACCTGCCCGGCACATCAAACTACAAATTGATCCAGGAGTGGAACCGCTCGGACAATTACCAAAAAACGATCGCGGTCTTTGCAGACAAATTGAAAAAGAACAAATAGCAGAATCGCTTATGCGAGTTTGGTAAGTTTTCGCATAAACCATATTCCAAACAACGGACCGGCTGCCATAATCATCATGACAATGGGCCAACTTGTCCACTCGACCATGTAAGGTGTAATCTGGACGGTGAAAATCGTCAGGGCAAAACCGATGGCAGTTTGGAACGTCATCAATGAGCCGGCAATTTCTGGCGGTGATCCGTCCGCAACTAAAGCCGAGAATTGCGGGCTGTCCGGGATAATCGCAATCCCCCAGATGATGACGACCACAAAGGTAATCCATGGCGGACCACCGAATGTTAAAGCCGTACCTATTGCTGCAAGTCCGCTCACAACCATCGCAATGATCGTAACCTGCGCCTTGCCAATACGGTCAGCTGCCCAGCCGCCCAGAAAACAGGTTAAACCTCCCAGTCCTATTGCCAGAAATGCCGTAAGTTTGGAAAAAGAAACCGCATCGGCTTCTGGCATTGAAAGGCGATAGGATGCAAGCGTAGCGACACCGATCCAGGCCCACATGGCGTAAAGCTCCCACATATGGCCAAAATATCCGAAATAGGCATAACGGACACGCTTGTTTGTCCACGCCTCACTTATAGCAGACATTTTAAATGCGGGCACCTTTGCGTGGAATGGCCCAAGTTCCGAAAACAGGATCAGAATTGAGGAAAGAACGGTCAGCGACGAAACGATTGCAATCGTGCTGCGCCATTCCGCTTCACCAAGCCAGGCAACCAGATGGGGGGATGCAGAACCAAAGGTCAGCGCCCCAACAAGAAGACCTACAAGAAGTCCGCGGTCTTCTTTCCCCCATCCTACAGCAATCTTCATGCCTACAGGATATACGCCTGCCAACATCATGCCGGTCACAAAACGCATAGAGACGGATGCAAATCCACCGGGCTCATACATCAATAGAGCATAACCAGACAGTGCAGCAATGAAGGCGCAAACCGCAAATACACGCCGCGGATCAAACCGGTCTGACAGTCCGGTTAGTGCAGACACCAGTGCACCAATCACAAATCCTGCCGCTACTGAACTTGATAACGCTGCCTGCGCGAGCGAAGAAATCTCAAACTCGCGCGACATGTCCGGAAGTACGGCCGCGGAAATAAACCAGAGGCTCAAAGCAGAAACCTGCGCAAAAACAAGAAGAAGAACGGAGCGCGTTTTAACAGACATTTTCTACGCAGACCACAAAGCATCTTTTCTTGCAAGCTGTTCACCGTAATATGATCACTGGTACAAAAACTCGAAAAAGTCACACGAAATGAGATGCAGATGTCCGGCCAAACAGAAGCATACAATTCACACATCGAAAACCTACGCAAAAATCAACCGCATGAACGTCGTGGATTGGTAGAGAATGCTGCCGAACTGCCTCACGGTGCTTTAAACGCACTCTCAGGCGACAATACACTACCGATCGAAACCGCCGATGGAATGATTGAGAATGTAATTGGCAAGTTCGAGCTGCCGTTAGGAGTAGCGACCAATTTCCAAATCAACGGCAAAGACTATCTCGTTCCGATGGCAGTGGAAGAACCATCGGTTGTCGCTGCTGCATCGTTCATGGCGAAAATAGTTCGCGAAAACGGTGGTTTCAAAACTTCCAGCACTGACCCGATCATGCGGGCACAAATTCAAGTTTTGGGGCTTAAAGACCTAGAGGTGGCAAGCAATTCGATTAACAATCACAAGGCGGAAATCATAAGCCTTGCGAACTCCAAAGACCGCATGCTTTTGGAACTTGGTGGAGGTTGCAGAGACCTGGAAGTTCATACATTCCCTGAAACTGAAATCGGCCCAATGCTGGTGTTGCATCTGCTTGTTGATGTTCAAGATGCTATGGGCGCCAATACAGTCAACACCATGGCCGAGACCGTTTCTCCGCTTATTGAAAAGATCACTGGGGGTGAGGTTAGGCTTCGCATTCTCTCC
>JASJDO010000178.1 GCA_030065115.1 Rhizobiaceae bacterium
GCGGAAATCGCAATGCATAGCCTGACTTGTGTCGAGTACTCCTATGTGCGCTATCAAACGCCACCTCAAAAACAAGCTCCTTGGTGACTTCCTGCACAGGTCCAAATCTCTGCATCTTGTTGCGACGGATCCAATTGTCCAATTGCTTCAGTTCTTCGTCAGTAAAACCAAAATAGGCCTTGCCGATTGGTAACAGCTGACCTTCTTCGTTCCAAAGGCCGAACGTATAATCGGAATAGTAAGACGAGCGCTTGCCGTGCCCCAGTTGGGCATACATCAGCACCGCGTCAATGAGTTTCGGATCGCACTTCCATTTGTACCAGGCATGTTTTGGACGCCCTGAGACATAGGCGCTATCCTTGCGCTTGATCATCAATCCTTCAAGACGACCGTTTGAACCCTCAGCGTGGCGTCGCATCGCATATAAGTCATCAACGGACTCAAACTTGAGCAGCTCGGAAATTGAAAACCTGTCTGCATTGAGAGGTTCAACAAACCGTTCAAGAATGGTTCTGCGATCGCCAAGCGCAAGGTTTCGCTTGTTTTCACCATTGATCGAAAGAATATCATACACGCGCAAATGCGCTGGTGCTCTGGTCATCAATGCATTTGACGGTTTTTTTTTGTTGAGACGTTGTTGAAGATCGTTGAAAGACCCTAAATCGCCATCGACCGCGACCAATAACTCACCGTCTACAACGGCTTCAAAATCAACAGCATTTACCAGATCGGGGAAAGAATGAGAGATATCATCTCCGGTTCGCGAGAAGAGTTTTGTTTCCGTGCCGTTTGACGCCAATTGAACTCTTATCCCGTCCCACTTCCATTCGACCTGATGCGTATCAGGCGCAATTCGTTCGAGGTCTTTTTCTTCGTCAAGCGGATGCGATAGCATGACGGGTTGGTAGTTGAGGCTAGCGGAAACATCGGGCTTTTCTCCCTTACAGTCTATCCATGCGAATAATTCCAGATACGGTGGCTCAAGCCCATGCCACAATTCTTCAATCTCCTCGAGATCGACGCCCTTCATATTGGCGATTACCCTCTTTACCGAGCGCGCCGACATCCCAATGCGAAGGCCTCGTGTACCGAGCTTCAACAGGGCCCATCTTTGTGGTGGCGTCATATTGTCGAGCAATTGCACCAGAAATTGCCGGATACCCTCTTTTCCTCTCGATTGAAACTCCGTGATGGTTTCGGTCAAACCAGGGAGTTTATTGAGTAAAATCGGGTTCTCCGAGACCGGCCAGGCAAGCGCAATTGTTTCAGACAATTCCCCCACATAATCATAAGAAAGTGCGAAGAGTTCTTCGTCCATTCGTTCAACGATGAGGTTTTTTGATAGGTTGCGTTTGAACAGATCGAAACTTAGCGTTCCTGCAATTGCTGCAAGCGCCCAACCGCGATCGGGGTCCGGCGAAGTTGACAGATAGCTTGCAAGGATACGTTCTTTGGCATTGGTGGAATTTGTAAAATAGAGATCATCCAGCAATTGGGCGAAACGTTCCATTATTCCGCCTCCTCTTCGCGACCAATAAGATCGAGTGCTTTTGCCTTGATACCCCCCAAAGTTAATTCATGTTGAAGCGCATCGACGCGTCCATGGGTAATCCAGATTTCCCGGGCTTCTGTTTCTTCGCAGGTTCTGATCAGGTCTTTCCAATCTGCGTGATCAGAAACAATTAAAGGCATTTCTGCTCTGCGTTGGCGGGCGCGCGCACGAATCTGCATCCAACCGGACGCCATCGCCATGACCGGATCGGGTAAGGTTCTGCTCCACCGGTCCGCCAACGAACCCGGCGGACACAAGACTACCTTGCCACGAAGCTCTTCTCGGGATTTGCCTTTCAAATCGCTGACAGGATGCCAATCTCCAAATGACATTCCATAGCTCTCATAGAGTTCGGTAAGCTTGATTAGCGCGCCATGAAGGTAGAATGGATCAGCATAGCCGCCTTCCCTTAGTGCATGCATCACCCGTTGACATTTCCCAAGCGCATAAACGCCAATCAGGTGAGATGATTCCGGGAACATTGCGAGAGAACGAATGACTTTTGAAATTTCATCATTCAATGGAGGATGTGAAAACACCGGCAGAGCAAAGGTTGCTTCGGTGACAAATACATCGCATTTCACGACCTCAAAGGGCTTGCATGTCGGATCCTCATGGCGCTTATAATCACCTGAAATGACGATGCGTTGTCCCTGATACTCAAGCACAATCTGTGCAGATCCCAGAATATGGCCTGCGGGGGCAAACCAGAGCTTGACCGATCCCGGCAGGGTCTTTTCTTCAAAATACGCCACGTTATCTACAATTGCAGGAGCATCATCAGGATATCGTGTCTGCATGATAGAAATGGTTTCAGCAGTGGCTGTAATCCGGCGATGCCCCGGACGGGCATGATCGGCATGTCCATGGGTGATCAACGCATGCTCGACGGGTTGATGCGGATCGATAAAGCAATCCGCCGGAGCGCAATAAAGCCCTTCCGGACGAATTTGCATCCAGGATTCTATATTCGTCAGATCGTTCATGTCCTTGAATATAGATCGTAAGCGAATTTCGTAAATCGCAAGCAAAAAACCCGCAGCCATAGGCAGCGGGTTCAAATTTGATTGACCTACACATAGAAACTAAATCGCCAAGTATTCCTGCCTTAATTCCTCGTTATCAAGAACGTCTTTTGCATCACCATCAAAGACGACCTGTCCAGTATCCAGTATGACCGCTCTGTCAGCCAAATTAAGTGCTGCTATTGCATTCTGCTCCACGATAATCGTGGTGATGCCTTCTTCACGGATTTTCTGAAGCGTCTTCTCGATCTCCTGAACGATAACAGGAGCAAGACCTTCATATGGCTCGTCGAGTAGAAGCAATTTTATATCACGAGACAATGCACGCCCGATTGCCAACATCTGCTGCTCGCCGCCAGAAAGTGTCGTGCCTTCTTGCTTTTTCCGCTCTCCAAGACGCGGGAACAGATCATATATCCGCTCCATAGACCAGCCTACTGGCTTCTCAATTTGGGCCAGCTTCAGGTTTTCTTCCACAGTCAGGCCTTGGATAATCCTCCGGTCTTCAGGAACCAGTTGAATGCCGGCCTGAGCCGCTTCATGGCTCTTCATGCTATGAATTGATTGATGATCCAGGTGAATTTCACCGCGTGTAACCATCGGCTCGTCCAGCCGGGCGATGGACCGTAGGGTGGATGTTTTTCCCGCACCATTCCGGCCTAGCAACGCAAGAATCTCGCCTTCTTTAATGCTGAAGCTTACATTCTGAACGATGTAACTCTCACCATAATAGCTGTCCATTTCCCAAACTGAAAAATAATTGGGTTCATGTTCAGGATTGATGGTTTCGGATACCCGTTTAGCCTCGGTCATACGTGTGCCCCCCCAAGGTATGCTTCCTGTACTTTTGGATGCCCTTTGATGTTTTCCGGAACATCCTCAACGATCGGGGTTCCCTGAGCCAGCACTGTAATTTTCTCGGCAAGAGAGAACACAACATGCATGTCATGCTCAATAATCGCCATGGTGATACCGCGCGCTTCTTGAATTTCTTTCAACAGATCAATTGTATTGTTGGTATCAGCACGCGCCATGCCCGCCGTCGGCTCGTCCAGCAACAGCAGTTTGGGATCCTGTGCCAAACACATGGCCATTTCCAAACGACGCTTGTCCCCCCGCGACAATGACGCGGCTTCTTCGCCCCGCTTGTCGATCATATTCACATCGATCAACATCTGCTCTGCTTTTTCCTGGATGTCAGTCTGGCTTGAAACAGAGGGAATAGCATTCAGTTCAAACGAGCCGTCACGTTTTGCAAAACAGGCAATCATAACATTTTCAAACACTGTCAGATCGGTGAAAATCTCTGGGGTCTGGAACACACGACTTACGCCCAATTGGTTGATTTGGTGCGGCTTCAGTCCAAGAAGAGAAGTTCCATTGAACATCACAGAACCTGTATCTGGATCCAGCTTTCCGATAAAGCAGTTCAGCAGCGTTGATTTGCCGGCACCGTTTGGACCAATAATGGCATGAACAGTACCTTCTTCGACGCTAAGGTTCACATTGCTCAGGGCCTGAAGACCTCCGAAGCGCTTGTTAACGTCTTTTACCTCGAGAATTCCCATCTCTCAGAGCCCCCTATTCAGCAGGTGCAGGTTGAGATTTTCCTGCCCCTTGATCTGTATCCTTGTTTCTTCTGAACAGATTGGAAAGTCGCTGGCCGCCCTCCATCAATCCACCAGGCAAGAAGATCACAACGAGCATGAAGATAATACCAAGAGTCAAATGCCAGCCTTTGCCGATAAAGGGATAGAAAATCGCCACAAAGAAATCCTGTAATCCATCGGGCAAAAACGAGAACCATGCCTGCAAGATGGTTTCGTTGATCTTTGAAACAATGTTCTCAAAATACTTGATGAAACCAGCGCCCAATACCGGGCCAATCAGTGTCCCCGCTCCGCCAAGAATGGTCATCAGAACCACCTCGCCTGATGCTGTCCAGAACATGCGTTCAGCGCCAGCTTGGGTATCCATTGCCACCAAAAGGCCTCCTGCAAGACCAGCATACATGCCGGAGATCACAAACGCGGCAAGGGTGTAGGGCCGCGACTCAACACCAGTATAGTTCAGACGTTGCTGGTTGGACTTTACAGCACGCAACATCAAACCGAATGGTGAGCGGAAAATTCGGATGGAAATGTAGAACGCGATAACCATCAAAATAGCTGAAATGTAGTAGCCAGCATTGAACGTGAATACCCAGCCGCCCAAGCTCAATTCGAAACTGTCGTTCATAAACATTCCGAACAGGTTTGCGCGTGGTGTTACACCTTCCTCAAGAGCCGCGTCGAGTATCCGCGGGTCATTAACCTTTGGCTGAAGCCCTGTTTCCCCACCTGTGATCGGTGTCAGAACTGAATATGCAAGCGAATACGACATCTGTGCAAACGCAAGGGTCAGGATGGAAAAATAGATTCCGGACCGGCGAAGAGATATCCACCCCACAAGCAAAGAAAACAGTCCTGCAACGATGATGGAAGCAACAATCGCCGGAATGATGTTCAAAGTCAGAAGTTTGATCATCCAGATGCCAGCATAACTGCCAACCCCGAGAAACGCCGCATGACCAAAGCTCAGATAGCCAGTCAATCCGAACAATATGTTGAAGCCGATGGCAAATATACCGAAGATCACCAAACGCTGCATCAGGTCAGGATAGCCAGCATTGAATTGCGCCATTGCCGAATTTTCAGGAAATGGGTTGAGAATGAATGGTGCCAGAATGGTCAAAGCTATGACCATCAAAAGCAATCCTGAATCTTTTTTATCTAAACCAAACATGCCCCTATTCCTCCATTACGCCGGCTTTGCCCATCAGACCGCGCGGTCTTGTAAGCAGAACAATCATGGCGATGAGATAAATGATGATCTGATTGATGCCCGGTAATGTTTCCAGCACCACGGTCATGGATGCGAAGCTTTCCAGAATGCCTAGCAGGAACCCAGCCAAGACAGCCCCAGACAAGGAGCCCATACCTCCAACAACCACAACCACAAAACTAAGGACCAGGAAGTCCATGCCCATATGATAATTTGGTGAGTTGATTGGCGTATACATGACCCCTGCCAGACCCGCGACCGCAGCTGCCAACCCGAACATCATCGTGAAACGCCGGTCAATGTTGATGCCCAAAAGGCCAACTGTTTCTCTATCCGCCATGCCAGCGCGGACAACCATACCAAACGTTGTGAATTGCAGGAATGCGAAGACTGCACCAATGATCACTGCTGAGAAGGCGAAATAAACCAGTCGCCAATATGGATAGATAATGACATTGGGATCGAGGCCAAGC
>JASJDO010000179.1 GCA_030065115.1 Rhizobiaceae bacterium
GTGGACGACCTTCATGCCGCGCCCGCCGCCGCCGGATGCTGCTTTGATAATTACCGGATAGCCGATTTCGGCAGCGATCCGTTTTGCGTCTTCTGGTTCGCGAACCTCCCCATCAGAACCCGGAACAACTGGAATTCCCAGGCGCTTTGCGGTGGCCTTTGCCTGAATTTTGTCACCCATTGTATGGATGTGTTCAGCAGACGGTCCGATAAATGTCAGATTATGTGCCTCAAGGATTTCAGCAAATTTGGCGTTCTCGGAGAGGAACCCGTAACCTGGGTGAATGGCATCTGCGCCTGTGATTTCGCAAGCAGCCAGAATTTCGTGAATATTCAAATAGCTATCACGCGATGGTGGTGGGCCAATGCATACACTTTCGTCAGCAAGGCGCACATGCATGGCATTTGCGTCAGCTGTGGAGTGCACTGCTACCGTTTGAATGCCAAGTTCCTTACACGCACGCAAAACACGAAGCGCGATCTCTCCACGGTTGGCGATCAATACCTTGTTGAACATGATTTCGTGGTCCTACTCGATCAACAGCAATTGTTCACCGAATTCCACCGGTTGGCCGTCTTCAACCAGAATGGCCGCTACCTTGCCAGACATTGGTGCTGGGATCTGGTTCATTGTCTTCATGGCTTCCACGATCATGACCGTGTCGCCTTCTTTTACACTGTCTCCAACCTTTACAAATGGTGGCGACCCGGGAGCCGGGGAGTGGTAAGCGGTACCAACCATTGGTGACGGTACATTGCCTGCAGGTTTGGCATCTGCGGCTGGCGCTGGGGCAGGAGCGTTTGCTGTTGCTGGAGCAGCTGGCGCCGGTGCGGCTGCGACAGGTGCATGTACCTGCACCGGTTGGACCGAAGATGTGCGCGAAAGTCTGATGCGCAGGTCATCCTGCTCAACTTCGATTTCTGATAAATCTGTTTCGGTTAACAGGTTTGCGAGATCCTTGATCAGATCCTGGTCAATGTTGTTTTTCTTTGTAGCCATATCAGTTGGTCTGCTTTTCAATATTTGGGGAATCCGCATTCAAGCCGGATACATTTTGAAGTATTACGACAGAATTCGGGATCAATCCACCAAATTAGCAGTCGTTTGTGGCGCTTATACACACAGAAGCTGCGGCTTGGGAAGCCAGTGACCTGTATATACGTCAGTTAAGTTGCGACGCCATTTCCTGCTTTAATTGATCATAGCCAACAGCACCAAATATTACCTTGCTTCCAACCACATAGGAAGGTGTTCCGGTAATGCCCAAACCTTCGGCCAGGCCGTAGGTTTCGCTGATTGATTCGATAATATGGGATTTTTCCATTTCTGCATTTAGAGATGCGAGGTCAACGCCCATATCTACCGCCAGTTCCCGAGCGCGGTCGCCATCTTTCAATCCGGGCATTGCCAGCAGATCAATATGAAACTGGCCAGCTTTCTCAGGCATCAGTTTTGTAAATGCGAGGCTTACGCGGCTGGCTTCCACTGAGGCTTCACCAAGAACGGGAAATTCCTTCAGAACAAACCGAACATTCTGGTCCGCTTCGACAATCTGCTGCATATCCGCCAGTGCCCGCTGGCAGAAACTGCAATTATAGTCAAAAAACTCGACTACGGTTAGTTTGGCGTCCTCGTCACCGAATACGAGCTGACCTTCAGACGAAAACAAGGCATCCTGGTTTTGCGCGATAACATCAGTCTGCTGTTGGCTGAGCTGCTCCTGTTGCTGTCTTTGCAGGGCTTCCTGGACTTCCAACATAATCTGCGGGTTGGTCAGAAGATATTCCCTAACAATTTTCTCAACCTCGGCACGGTTCATAACTTCCTGAGAATTGGCAATTGAGCACGTGAGCATAATAAATGCCGTAATTCCGATCCCAATATCTGCAACACTCTTCGCAAATTTTGCCCAAATTCTCATTCCGAATTCTCCCAACTGAGGTTGCGCCAACCTATTTCCTGAAATCCATAATGTCTTGTAATCTTCGCCACTGCGGTGAGCCTCGGTTTATTCGAGGTAATGCTCTGGCGGCAAATTGTTTGGCTTCGTCTACGCGCCCCTGCAAGAATTTTTCTTCGGCGGTAGCTGCAATTGCCAGAGTTTGATTGCCTTGTTGTGCGTATGCTCGAGCTAGCAATCCATAGCCTCTGGAGGAATATTTATCTCTCCCGACACCAGCTTTTAGCACCTTTACAGCGCTTTCCAGGTTTGCCTTGTTGCCGGTCTCAATCAACGCATGGCCGAGTTGTATTCTGATCAACCCATTGTTGCGCCGGTCCAGTTTTACTGCGGTTTGGAAGGCCTTTGCTGCCGCGCTCGCCTTGCCGGACCTGAGCAGCATTTCGCCTCGAATCTCGTGAAAATATGGATTGTTTGGATCTTTTTTGATCAGTTTGTCGATCAAGGCGATGCCCTTTTTGGCTGATCCTTGCAAATAGTGTGATATCGCAATGCCGTAGGTACCCGCTTCTCCATTGAGGTTTTTGCGGAACAGATTGCGGACAAGGCCAGCGCCGCCCGCATATGCTGCGATTTTGGCACGCGCCAAATCATGACGTCTTTGAAGAACGGGGGAATCCAGTTTGTTAAAATACGGGCTTTCCTGGGCAACGGTTTGCAACAGGCCAATGCGCTCTCGCGGAAGTGGATGGCTTAATGCATAAGGGTCCAATCGACCAGTGCTGAACAGCGGGTTTTGGCCAAGCCGTTTAAAGGTTGTCAGCATACCTTTTGAAGATTGCTTGGTTCTATTGAGCAGATCCACACCGGTTCTATCCGCTGCCATTTCCTCGCTACGTTGATAGCTCAGGAAGTTTCTTTGGGCCGCTGTGCCGCTGCCCAAAGCAATCGCTGCGCCTGCATCGGTATTGCCGCCAGCTGCAACCCCGACGCCCGCCAAGAGTCCCAACACCGAGAGTATTTGTGCTTTTTCCAAACTGTCCCTAAGTCGCGTCAGGTGACCACCTACAATATGGCCGGTTTCATGGGCAAAAACGCCGATAACCTCGTTGGGCGTGCCTGCTTGCATGATCGCGCCTGTATTGATGAACATGCGAGTGCCAGTAACGAAGGCATTAAATTCGTTGCGGTTTAGAAGAAAGACTTCAACATTTTTCCCGTGAATGCCGGCTGCCTTGAATATGGGTGTGGTGTAATCCTTGATCAGCGCTTCAATTTCGGCATCGCGAACAAGGGGTAGACCACCCCGCCGTCTTTGCGCTTCTGCAGGAAGTATACTCTCGATAAGCAGTATTGAAACAAAGATCGTAGCAAGCAGGAATTTGAGACCATTTGCGCGATGAAACATAAGACTTGCACCAATTGCTGATTCAAAGTGACCGACTGGCTCACCATGTGATTGAGAATTTGGCGTTTTTAGGTCGCGATTCAAAGTCTCATTGCCATCGCAAACTACCTGCTTAGTCGCAACGATTAAACCGTTTTCTTGTTCACAACTGCGTTTGTTTTGAAGCGCCGGAAATTTCACCTTAAGGGAGCAAGCACGCAGTGATCTCATGATAACCACGCCTGTTCGCGAAAAGATGATGAACAATTGAGTGGAAATACATTTTCGCTTTTGCCTTTACGTAAAGGTTCAATTATGAACTCGCAAAAAGGGGAGAAGCACCATAACTCATCAATCGAGCATAGGGTTTGGCTTGGAACGCATCGGAATCGCTGCAATGCGGCAACCGGTCTTGTTTGCGCTCGGGCTCCTGTTTTTCACCGCATTTTCCGTTTTCAACCTGTTTTCGGTGACATTTAACGGGTCGGTTACAGGCGTTCTTCCAAAGCAATCTGACAGTTTCATTGCATATGAGGCGCAAAAGAGCGATTTCCGGAATTTTTCCCGCGATGTGGCTATTATTGTCAGGTCGCCAAGATTGACGACAGCTGATGGGCTCTCTGACCTTAGGGATTTTCAGCTTGATATGTCGCTCGTCGAGGGGGTCTCCAATGCTATCTCGGTTATGGCTGCACCAACTTTCAATGACGCTACAGGAGAGTTTGAGACCTATTTTCCGGTTGAGTTTGAGGATGACCAACACGCAGAAAAGCTATTGGCAAGGCTTGTTGAGCAATTTCCGCAGGCGCACAGCCTTATCTCATCTGATAAAAATGCAGCTGTTGTTTTGGTGGCCTTGGACTTGTCACAGGATGATGGAAATGATGCAGCCACATTTTCTCTTTTCCGAAATATACAAGCTGAGGCGGCCGACCTTGCTCCTGAAGATTTTGATCTGCTGTTTTCCGGGTTGACGCCGATTGGCCTTACTATCCTTGAGACATTGCTGACGGATCAAACTCGCCTGACATTGTTCGGCTTGTTGCTTGGCGCAATCATAGCGGTGCTTTTCTTTCGAAGCATTGTTGCAGCATTGTTTTGTGCCTTGCCTCCCTTGTTGACAGCGATCTGGGCAATCGGATTTTTTGGCCTGACCGGTGTCTCGGTTACCTATATGACGACCATCTTGCCAACGCTTGCACTTGTTCTCGCCTATGCAGACGGGATTGTGCTCTTCCACCGGTGGAATAAAATGAACCGAGAAGGGTCGGGGACCAAAGAGGATGCGCATTCTAATCTGAAAGAGGCTGTGTTGCGCGTCGGGCCAGCCTCTGCGCTCACGTCACTCACAACAGCTTTTGCACTATCATCCTTCGCGTTTTCTTCCAGCGAGGCATTGGTGGAGTTTGCCTGGGTTGGTGTTGTGTTGGTTTTGTTTGCCTTTCTGGCAGTGATTGTTTCCGTTCCGGTGCTGGGTCTCGCGCTGATCCGGCTAGGCTGGATATCGACAGGCGCACGGACCTCGTCGCCATTCCGTTTTGGATCTGTGGCAAGCAATCTGTATGAATCTAGCCCTAAAACAATCGCCGTTGGAGCTTTGTTGGCAGTGGGTGCGATGTTTTTTGTACACTCTGATCTGGAACCGGATTACCGCATAACGGACTTGTTGCCTCGAGGGTCTGCGACCCTTGAAGCGGAGACTTATGCTAATGATGTATTTGGTGGCCGGTCGCTGATTTTTTTCTCAATTCCAGTGGTGGGTGAGGGCGGTGTTTCCAATGAGGCTAACCGTCAGCGCCTTGAAGAAATTACAGATTTGTTGGCCGAGCCATTTGGGGCAGAAAAAATCTATTCCATAGAAGCGTTGTGGCGAGGTAGGGAAGAAGCACAACAGGCGCTAATTGGAGAGAAGCTCGAAGCAGCTCCGGAAGCAGCACGCCGAGGCTACATATCCTACGACGGAAGCAAACTGCTTGTCTCTCTGCGTATCCCATCCAGTCAGTCGATTTCTGAAACACAGGTGCTTCTGGACGACCTGCACCAGAGACTTGTGACCTTGCCGTTTTATGATGAAATCACGGTGACCGGATTTCCTGTTTTGTTGGCAACCGAATTCAGCGACATGATCAACGAGTTGCGCCGTAATCTCTTGATTGCAGCGGGGTTGGGTGTTCTCCTGATCGGATTTGCAACGCGATCCCTGTGGTTGGCTGCAATGGTGGCGGTGCCGAACCTCTTTCCGATCCTTTTTGTGGAAGCGATCATCTATTTTCAAATTGGCCAGATCAGTGTCACAGAGGTTGTTGCTCTTACGCTCGCATTTGGAATTGCCATCGATAATGCGGTCCATGTCATCAATGTGTTTCGTTCGCAAAGCGAAGAAACCGGCAACGTGCGGGAGAGACTTCGATTTGCTGTAGCGGAAGTGGCACCTGCGCTTGGTGCGAGTACGATGATCATATGTGCCGGCACTGCCGTTGCTCTGACAAGCAGCTTGCCCATCCTGACCACCATTGGAGCATTGATCATCGCTACACTTGCCATTGCACTGGC
>JASJDO010000180.1 GCA_030065115.1 Rhizobiaceae bacterium
CAAGTGCACAGATAATCTCAAGGGTTTGAAATGGTAGCAAATGATAATCGCGAGGATATTCCCGATGCTGCCAAGCGCGCATTGGCTGAAGCGGCGGAACGCAGGGAAGCAAAGCAAAAACAAAGCGCCAATGAACCCCTCCCCGCAAAGGAAATAATGGGTCGAGATGGCCCTGATCCTGTCAGATTCGGTGATTGGGAAAAAGACGGGATTATCAGCGATTTCTAAGACTTCTTAAGGATTTGTTTACCTAAGTGATCTGAAAAATCCCGCTTTTTCAAAATGATAGCGATCTTCCTATCCAGATCATGATAATTGGCCTGCCGTTTGCATCTCCTCTTGCATCAGATTTGCATGGAGAAAAAAATGAAAGCGGCATCTTCATTTTCAAAGAAAATAAACGAATTCCGTCACGACACATCTGGAAGCGTGTTTACGATTGCTGCCTTGATGCTGTTTGCAATCATCGTCTCAAGCGGAATAGCCATCGACTATACACGTATGGTTGGCAAAAAGAGCAAGATGGACAGTGCATTGGATGCTGCAGTTCTGGCCGCAGGTGTGGAAATGACAAAGGGTGTCACGGATCAAGGCCAAATTCGACAGGTTTTTGAAAACTTCTTTTATGCAAATGTCCAAAATTCCGGTGATATTGGCTCCATAAACAATTCGAACATTCAAGTTTCCAGTTTTAGCGCAGATCCCCAAACGGGTAGGGTTTCCGCCGAAGTTACAAGCTCGATTAATGCAACGTTGATGCAGGTCGCTGGATACAGCACGCTGGATATCACCTCGAGCGCTTCAAGCGTGTTTGACCAAAAAGATGTAGAAGTCACCATGATGCTGGATGTAACGGGCTCCATGCGTGGTCAAAGGATTGCCGACCTCAAGGTTGCTGCACGTGATGCAGTTGATATCCTGTTACCAAGTGCCTCCACGCAAGGAGTTAGAATTGGCTTGGTGCCATATGCGTCTTCTGTAAATGCTGGCAGCTTTGCATCGACCGTTACGTCTGGAAACAATACGCAGGTTGCACGCTTGGGTGGATTTGTTACCAGCAATAATGTGCTGACCAATAATTGTGTAAGCGGTCGCGGTGGAAGAGATGCAACAACAGATGCATATTATTTTGGCGCGCCGCTTGGTTCTGACAGCCGAACTGTGAATGGTGCGCTGCAGCCTGTGCGCCGTAAATGCCCAATCGCGACCGTGCAACCGCTGACAAATGATCGTGCAGAGCTCAAACGCCAAATTGGTAAATATGTGGCAGATGGCTATACGGCTGGCCATCTGGGCATTGCATGGAGTTATTACCTTCTTTCCGAAAACTGGCGCGATTTGTTTAACAATGCAAACAAACCGGCTTCCTATGGCGATGATGTTCAAAAAATTGCAATTCTGATGACAGATGGAAAGTTCAACACCGCCTATGAAGGAATATCAGGAACTGGAAACAACGCACCTTTCAATACACCCAGTTCAACGGATGTTTCCAATTCACGGGCCACCAAGCTTTGTGAAGATATGAAGCAAACCAAGGCTGGCAATACGGGCATAATCATCTATGCCGTTGCCTTTCAAGCTCCTGCTTCGGCTCAAGCAACCCTGCGCGCTTGTGCAAATGCAGACACTGCAGATACAACCTATTATTATTCTGCATCAAGCGGTCAGGAATTGCGTGCCGCATTCAGAGCGATTGCAGCAAGCATATCAAACTTGCGTATCTCCGGCTAAGTTATCCGATATCCGGTGCAAATGGCGGCTCAATTGGGCCGCCTTTTTGCGTTTAAGGCATGCGCCAATTGCATAGCAGACATGACGAAAAGGGACTCCCTCAAGCAAAAATCGAGCCTTATATACATACTCAACAGCGGAACAACGCTGACATATATCAAGTCAGATTTACTCCTCCTCCCAAAATCTGACTTGTTGGTTGACCCCTCCCTCCATAAGTCAACCAATCATAATGATGCTCGCCAGATCCTCCTCCCCTGGCGAGCATTGTTGTTTCTGGAATTGGAAAATTTCCTCAAGGCATGAAAAAAGGGACTGCCTGGTTCAAAAGACAGTCCCCGCGATTTTTACTTCCGTGAAAATCGTATTTTAGCGGAATGAAGCCTCAGTGAAGGCTGCTCCAATGTAAGCTTCTTTCCCCTCGATTCCCTTGGAAACCAAAAAATCACTCGACATCAGATCACCTCCTTTCGATTCGTTGAACACATCTTGATGGTGACACAATATCGAATGAGGTCAACACCCTTTGTGAAATTTGTGAAAGGGTGCCGATCAGCTCATATGATGGCTATTTCTTGTTTTGCCGGTTCTCAATCAAATCGTCGACAACTGCAGGGTCCGCCAACGTTGATGTGTCTCCCAGATTTGAGAAATCGTCTTCGGCAATCTTGCGTAGAATGCGACGCATGATTTTACCGGAACGGGTTTTCGGCAATCCAGGCGCCCATTGAATGGCGTCAGGTGACGCAATGGGGCCGATTTCCGAGCGAACATGGTTACGAAGCTCGGTGCGCAATTCATCCGTTGCTTCAACACCCGCCATCAGCGTGACATAGCAATAGATGCCCTGACCTTTGATATCGTGCGGGAAACCAACCACCGCTGATTCAGACACTGCTTCATGTGAAACGAGGGCGGATTCGACTTCTGCCGTTCCCATTCGGTGACCTGAAACATTGATCACGTCATCAACACGGCCAGTGATCCAGTAATACCCGTCTTCATCGCGTTTACAGCCGTCACCGGTAAAGTATTTCCCTTTGTAGGTTGAGAAATAGGTCTGGACGAAACGTTCATGGTCTCCGTAAACGGTCCGCATCTGGCCCGGCCAAGAATCAATAATGCAGAGATTACCATCTGTAGCACCTTCCAATGGATTACCGTCATTATCAACCAATTGCGGTTGGACGCCAAAGAAGGGCAGAGTCGCTGATCCCGGTTTGAGTTTGGTTGCGCCAGGTAGCGGTGTGATCATGTGGCCACCGGTTTCAGTCTGCCACCAGGTGTCCACGATCGGGCAGCGTTGCTCCCCAACTACGTTGTAATACCATTCCCAGGCTTCCGGGTTGATCGGTTCGCCCACTGTTCCAAGAATACGAAGCGATTTTCTGGATGTAGATTTTACCGGTTCATCACCGCCCTGCATCAGCGCGCGAATTGCGGTTGGCGCCGTGTAAAACTGATTGACCTGGTGTTTGTCGCAAACTTCCCAAAAGCGTGCATTGGTTGGGTAGTTTGGCACCCCTTCAAACATCAATGTTACAGCGCCATTGGCGAGCGGACCATAGACGATATATGAGTGGCCGGTTACCCAGCCAACATCAGCGGTACACCAATAGATATCGCCGTCCTTGTAGTCGAACGTATATTGATGGGTCATGGAAGCCCAAACCAGATAGCCGCCGGTCGTATGCAATACACCTTTCGGTTTTCCGGTTGAACCTGATGTGTAGAGGATGAAGAGCGGGTCTTCCGCGTTCATTTCTTCCGGTGGACAATCTATCGAAGCAGCATCGCATGCCTCATGATACCAGACGTCACGCCCATCAACCCAGTTGATGTCATTGCCTGTACGTTTCACAACCAGAACTTTTCGGACGGTCTGTCCCGCCTTCTCTGCAATGTCACATGCAGCGTCTGTGTTTGCTTTCAAGGGGATGAGTTTGCCGCCACGAATGCCTTCATCCGCCGTAATCACGAAATCTGATTGGCAATCCTCGATACGGCCCGCCAATGCGTCAGGTGAGAATCCGCCAAACACGATGGAATGCACCGCACCAATGCGTGCGCAGGCAAGCATTGCATAAGCAGCCTCAGGAACCATTGGCATGTAAAGGGTTACGCGGTCGCCCTTTTTCACGCCTTCAGATTTCAAAACATTGGAAAGACGGCAGACATGCTCGTGCAACTGATTGTAGGTGATATGCATATCATCGGAAGGCTCATCACCTTCCCAGATGATGGCGGTTTGATCGCCGCGGGTCGCAAGATGGCGATCAATGCAATTGGCCGAGACATTCAAAGTACCGTCTTCGTACCACTTGATGGACACATCCGGGTATTCGTAAGTGGTGTTCTTTACCTTGGTATATGGCTTGATCCAGTCAATGCGCTTGCCTTCTTCACCCCAAAAAGCCTCTGGATCTCTGACAGAAGCTTCATACATTTCCGTGTATTTGGCATCATCAATATGTGCGCCCTGCGTTGCTTCTTTCAAAATATCATAAGTTTTCACGTCGTCTGACACGGTAATCTCCTCAATTCCCGACACTTGTCTCAAGGCGGCCAAGATACAATCATTTCAGGTTTAAGCAGAACACAGATGCAAGGTCTATTCAACCATTGGGGCATATGTCTTTGGGCTACCTACGACCAACCTAATATTGGTTAATTTCTGATAGTTAAAATTTTAACGAAATTCGCCGATCATCTCACCGTTCCAGGTGTTTTGAGTAGGAATAAGCTGATGCCCGCATCGCGAAAGGTGATGATTTGTGCGCTTATTGCGCCGCTGTTTTTGACAGCCTGTGCTGGCGGTGCGCAAGGCTTTCTTGCGATTTTCAGGCCACCCCAGATTACGTGGAATGATACAAGCTGGTGCACGCCCATCGAGCTTAAAGTTGCCCTGAACAAAATTTCCAGAAAATTCGGCCCGGTAAAAGTACATTCAACACATCGCTGGCCGCTTGAAAATGCGCGCAAAGGTGGAAAGAAACGATCCTATCACCTGAGCTGTCGCGCGGTTGATTTTTCGGTTCCAGGCAGACCTTCAGAGGTCAAAGCCTATATCCGATCTTTGCGAGAGGTCGGTGGGTATAGCTATTATCCGCGCGGGTTCTATCATATTGACAATGGACCTAGACGGACTTGGTGAAAAACCTAATCCGTTTTTTTAAACTGTCTAAGAAATTTCCAGGCTTCTAGCGCACTGCTAATATCTCTGTTTTGGCCACCACTGCGTTTTTGCCAACTTTTAGACACAGGCTCGAAATCGGGTACTGCATGACCGCCACCTTCGACCCTAAACAGTTTAATGGCACCTTCAATTTTGCAGCCGTTCCATTCTACAATTCTGACGCGGCTGTTATCATCTGAAGCAACGTCATCCATCAACTTGGTACTCTGACCTGTACATCCCTGCTTTTTGCGCCAAAATTCAACAGTTTCCGGCACTGAAGCTTCTCTACCGGTTTGAAAAATCCATCCATCATACGGTAGAATTGGATCATTGGTACCAGCAATAACCAAAAGCGGTGGCGCATATTTTGGTTGGCAGCCGTTCATATGATCTTCAAACATCGAGCCAACAATTGCTACTGCTGCGGCAAACGGCGAGTCCTTCTGGCATAGCAGGAAATAAGACATAATTGCGCCATCCGAAATACCCGTTAAATATATTCTATCAGGATCAGCGATTTTTTTTGCAATCAGATCCTGAATAATGGCAAAGACTAAACCTCTATCATCTGCTTCTAAACCGTTCGCCAAAGTGACGTTTCGCAACCCTGAGAATAGTCTCCATTGGCCAAAAAGAGCCGCTGGTTGTAGTACGATAAAGTCGTTTTTCTGGGCCACATCCTGAAGCTTATCCCAAAGAATATATTCTAGTGTCGATTTACCCTCTTCAGATGCTTCCTTTTTGCGATATCCATGCAAATGAACAACCATCGGCCTCGGCTCTTTTGTTCCTTTGGACGAAGGATCATTTAAGTGGAATAAGCGCTCTGTATTCTGGAAGTTAAATGATCGTACTTCTGCATATG
>JASJDO010000036.1 GCA_030065115.1 Rhizobiaceae bacterium
AGGCCGTTCAAAACTCCCTCAAGCTTGGGGCCGACACCAGATATGCGTTTCAAATCGTCAGGCTTTGCAGGCTTCCTCATCTTTGGTGGTGAGCTATTCCTCGGCTTCGATTTAACTGCAGTTGATCTTTTAGACTTCGGTGCTGTTTTACGAGCCGGTTTTTTCTCAACGCCACTCGCAACTGACATCGCAGCCGCTGTCGCAATGGATGCAGCACCCGTTTTTGGGTTTGAGCCAGACTTTTTCTTGTTCTTGCCACCCAGAACAATCACCGGCTCCATGTCAGCCAGTATTTCCTCAGAGAGATGACATTTGACAATATGACCATTGCCAAGGTTTTTCATAGGCGGCACTTCGCGTTCACAAAGGTCACCCGGCACTTGCGATTTACGCGGGCAACGTGTCTGGAACGGACATCCAGTCGGTGGATTGAGCGCTGACGGAATATCCCCTTCAAGTACGATGTGTTTTTTCTCGACACTCGTATCAGCGATCGGTACGGCAGATAGCAGGGCTTCAGTGTAGGGATGGTACGGCGGCGAGAATATCTCATCCGTCGTTCCCTGCTCCACGATATGCCCAAGGTACATCACGACAACACGATCTGCGATATATCGTACAATCGACAAGTCATGGCTGATAAACAGCATTGTGGTCTTGGCTTCGCGCTGGATCTCCATCAAAAGCTCGGTAACCGCTGCCTGTACCGACACATCCAGTGCAGAAACTGGCTCATCCGCCACAACCACCTTTGGCTGCCCTGCAAACGCTCGGGCTACACCAATGCGTTGTTTCTGTCCGCCTGAGAGCTGACGTGGCATGCGCTCCGCAAACGCCCGCGGCAATTTCACCAGATCAAGAAGTTCAAGCATGCGCTGTTTGCGCTCTTCCTGGCTATTGCCAATCTTGAACATTTCAAGCGTTCGCATGATCTGGCTGCCGACGGTCTGGCTTGGGTTAAGCGTATCGAATGGATTCTGGAACACCATTTGTATTGAGGCCACGGTCCCGGTTTCCCGGTCATTGACTTCAACATCACCAATCTCGAGATTTTCAAGAACGACATTGCCTTCGGTCTTTGTCTCAAGACCAAGCAACACTTTCGCAAGCGTCGACTTTCCGCAACCTGATTCACCCACAATAGCGACTGTTTCGGCTTCACGAGCAGTGAAACTGACGGTTTCATTGGCTTTGACCGTACGCGTCTCTGCGCCGCCAAAGAGTGCATTGGCAGCCACGTCATAATATTTTTTGAGACCATCAACCTTGAGCACCACATCACCCGGCTCGACCGGATCTGCGATGACAGGACGTTCCGGCTCTGCGTTCCAGTCGATTTCCCCAATTCTGTTGCACCGCGACAGGTGATTTTCCTCGCCATGAACCGGATTCATTTTAACCGCTGCTGAATTACATTTCTGTTCATCGAAATGGGGGCAACGCGGGCCGAAATTGCAGCCCAACGGGCGCTGATGCGGCAAAGGCAATTGGCCTGGGATCGACAGCAGCGGACGGGAATTCTTGTCTGCACCCGGCAATGGAATAGAATTGAACAATCCTTGCGTATAAGGATGGCGCATCCGGTCGAACACCGCATGACACGAGCCCGTTTCCACGGCTTCTCCGGAATACATCACCGTGATCTTGTTGCAAGTCTCCAAGATCAAACCCAGATTGTGAGAGATAAAGACCATGGAAGTTCCAGTCTTTTCACCCAACTCTTTCACTAGCTCCACGATCCCCGCTTCCACGGTCACATCGAGTGCGGTTGTTGGCTCATCGAGCAACAACAGGTCCGGGTTGGAGAGTAGTGCCATTGCAATGACAATCCGCTGCTGTTGGCCACCGGAAATCTGGTGTGGATAGGCATCCATGACCCGGGCCGGATCAGGAAGTTTAACAGCGGCAACCATTTCTATGGCGCGCTCATAAGCCTCTTCCTTTGTCACGTTTTCATGCAGCAAAGGCACTTCCATTAGCTGTTTGCCGATTTTCATGGAAGGGTTTAGCGACGCCATCGGTTCCTGATAGATCATCGCGATTTTAGAACCCCTGAGATCACGGAGTTCTTCGTCCGACATCTCACCCATGTCACGGCCCTTGAACTTGATCTTGCCGCCGACAATCTTACCGCGATTGCCCATATCCCGCATGATGCCAAGTGCAACAGTGGATTTGCCACAGCCTGATTCACCCACAAGCCCCATGGTCTCGCCTGGATAGACTTTCATGGAGAAGTCCATCACCGCCGGAATTTCACCGGCACGCACGAAGAAAGAAATGTTGAGATCTTCGATTTCGAGGATCGGCTGCACGTCTTGTTTTGCCATGATCGCTCTCCTCTAGTCTTTCAGTGATTCTTCACGCAGGCCGTCTGCGAGCAAGTTAAGGCCCAAAACAAGGCTCAAAAGTGCGAGCGCTGGCGCCAATGGCGGATGCAAATAGACTGACAAAAGTCTGCGACCGTCATTGATGGTTGAACCCCAGTCCGGACTTTCCGGCGGAAGACCAAGACCGAAGAAACCCAAAGTTCCCAGAAGAATGGTCGTATAACCAATGCGGAGACAGAAATCGACGATGAGTGGACCACGCACGTTTGGCAGTATCTCCCAAAGCATGATGTACCAAGGGCTTTCTCCACGGGTTTGCGCGGCAGATACATAATCCCGTGATTTCACATCAAGGGTAAGTCCGCGCACAATCCTGAATATGGTTGGTGAGTTCACGAAAACCACAGACACAAACACCACCAACACGCCGCCGGGAACGTTGAACAGATCGAGCCACGCCGGGAAGAAATCCACAAAGGTGCCGCGTCCCGCTTCTGATACCAGTGAAGCGTAAAGCCAGAAGCCGACACCCAATACACCAATCAGCAAAGGGGTTCGAATTTCTGGCCGGGTCACGAATTTTGAATTCAGCAAGATCCCCACGAAAAGCAGCGGGAAAACAAACAGGACTGCCGCCATGTAGGCCGGTATTCCAGTCAAGACGATCTCTGGAGTTACCAAAAGATAGAACAGGAGGATCACCGGGAAGGCGAGGATCAGGTTCGCCAGGAATGACAGTACGGTGTCAAACCGTCCACCATAATACCCGGCGGGCAAACCCAAGGTGATGCCGACCATATAGGCAAAGAGTGCTGCCAAAGGTGCGATTTGAATAACCACCCAAGAGCCTTTGACCATACGACTGAAGACATCTCTGCCCAAATTGTCGCCACCCAATAAATAGTGTGGATATAATCCCTGTTCGACCCGTGCTTCAGGTAAAGCCCAACCCGGCACTTTGTTTTTCATCTGCGGAATCTGTGCCAGCGGGTCATGTGTCGAAATCAGGTCAAAAATGGCCGTGAACAATCCGGTGTAAATCCAGAACATCACCAGGAAAAACCCGATCATGCCAATAATGCTGTCAAACAGTTTTCCATACAAACCAAGATTGGCTTTGAAGTAAATTGAAACTGCGAAGGTGAGAAACAGGGCAATCCAAACGGGCGTGAACTGGCCTAGAACACCAAAAATCACACCACCCCAAGATAAAGGTTCCATTGGTACTCTCCCCCTAATTCAAACGGATACGCGGGTTGAGATAGACGTAGCCTATGTCTGAAATCAGCTGCGTCACCAACACGATGATTACTGAAATGACCGAAACGCCCAAAAGCATTTCAATGTCATTGTTCCCGGCCGCCTGTACCAACTGCCAACCGATGCCCTTGTAGTTGAACAAGGTCTCGGTAATCACCACGCCGGTCAACAGATATGGAATCTGAAGAATGATGATTGTGAACGGGGCGATTAGCGCATTTCGCAGCGCATGTTTAAATACAACGCCCCAGAAAGACACACCTTTCAAACGGGCGGTCCGAATATATTGCGCTGTCATGACCTCCGCCATGGAGGCACGGGTCATCCGGGCGATGTAACCAATGTTAAACAGCGCGATGGTCAGCACAGGCAAGGTGAAATTCGACAAATCCGGCGCAGTCATCGCTTGTGCTGCCGAGCCTTTGACCCACTTTAAGCCAACCGCACTGGATGCAAAAATCGCAATAAGCACTACGCCCGAGACATATTCTGGTGTGGCAGAAGAAAGAATGGAGAATGTGGAAACGCTGCGATCTGTTTTTGAGCCCTCTTTCATCCCAGCAAAAATTCCGAGGATGAGCGCAACTGGTACCGTGATAATCAACGCCCACATCATGAGGAAGCCCGTCAACTTCAACCGGTTCCATAAAAGAGGCCCTGCGTTGTCTTTAGAAACCGTTGAGTAACCCCAGTCACCCTGAAGGATGCCACAATATTTTGGTGCATCTTCTACTGCCGTGCCTTTTCGCGCGCATCTCGCACGTGTTTCCCCATCTGATCCTTCAATCACATAACCCGGTACAACGCCCAGCCATTCGCCATATTTGACGAAGACATTCCGTGTATATCCGCGATTGTCCAACCATGTCTGAACCTGCTCTTCCGACATGCGGAAGTTGCCCTGTGTCTTGGCAAGCTTTTCAAGATTTGGATAAAGGTTCGTCAGAAAAAAGACGACAAACGTCAAGCATAGCGCCGTCAGAATCATGATTCCGGTACGGCGGGCGATAAACTGTAACATGGGCTCCCCGGGGTTTGGCCTGTATTAGCCTGACGCAGCTCTTTAAAACTCCTGCGTCAAAAAAGGCCGCCCAAGTGGGCGGCCTAAATTTTCAGTCTGATCAGGCTTTCCAGCCCCACTTGTAGACCTGTGGCAGATACGCAATGTGCATATCCACACCCACCATGTCCGGCTTGTGGTGACGTGAAATCGTCCGCCAGTATGGCTGGATGGTCACACCTTCATCGACCATGATCTTCTGGATTTTCGCCATCACAACGCGGCGCTTGTCTGCATCCGCGATTGAGTTTGCTTCAGCAAGCAGGCTGTCAAACTCGGCATTGGCGAAACCGGACTCGTTCCATGCTTCACCAGAACGGTAAGCAAGACCCAAAACCTGTGTGCCAAGAGGACGGTGGTTCCAGTTGGTTGATGAGAACGGATATTTCGCCCAGTCATTCCAGAATGTTGAACCCGGAAGAACGGTACGCTTCACTTTAATGCCGGCGTCACGCAACTGGGCAGCAACTGCATCAGTTGTGTTTTTGCGCCAGTCATCATCGATTGACTGAAGCTCATGCTCGTAGTCAGCCATGCCAGCTTCGGCCATAAGTGCCTTCGCACCAGCAGGATCATGTGGAATGCGTCCAACAGCAGGATCATGCTCAGGGTGAACCGGACCAACATGCTGGTTGTTAGCAGCAATACCCTTGCCGGCAACACCAAGGTCCAGACAGACCTGGTTATCAACCGCCATAGCAAGCGCTTTACGAACCCGCACATCGCCATATGGCTCAGCAGTCTGGTTAGGACGAATAACGATGGTCGCACCAGAAACAACGTCGGAGCGTGTGAGGCCAAGACCATCCATAACATCGGAGAATTCACCGACTGATTCCCAGTTCATGTCGATTTCGTCAGCTTCGTAAGCTGCTACGAATGCAGAAGAGTCTGTGCCGTAGTCAATGAACTCGATACGGTCGATAAAAGCGCCCTTGCCTTCTTTATAACCCCACCAGTCAAAACCTTCATTACGAACAACAACGCCTTTAACACCTACTTCAAGGCTCTCAGGCTTGTATGGGCCAGTACCAACAGCGGTACCCATCATATCTTCAGGATTGTGGCTTGAGTGCACAATCGCTGCCGGATAATCGGCCATGCCAGCAATCAGAGTAATGTCGGGCTTTGGCAGGTTCAGTTTAACGGTATGGCTGTCGACGACTTCAATCGCACCTGGAAGCGCTTTATTGTCTTCACCGATCAGAATTGCGAAACGACCAGCCATTGAGTTACCCTCAACGTCTTTCTCGCACCAGCCATTGATGTTGCGCGCAACATCTTCAGCAGTGAAATCATCACCATTGTTCCACTTCACGCCCTTGCGGACTTTCAAAGTGTACTCAGTGGCTTCATCGTTAATATCCCAGCCCTCAAGAAGCATAGGCTTGAAGGTACCGTCCGAATTGTATTCAACGAGATACTCAAGCCAGCCAGCTGTGTATGTCGCAATCTGTGTCCAGTCATAGGTGCGTGGATCTTTCAGAGCGCGAACTTCCATCTGCATGCGGATCGTTCCGCCTTGCTTTGCAGCAGCATGAGCTTCGGTAGGCGCAGCCAAACCAAGAGCGCCATATGCAGCGGCAGTGGTCATGCCAAATGCACTTGCGTAAGCCAAAAACTCACGACGAGAAATTTTACCCGATTTAGCATCCTCAACGAACTGAGGAATATACGGATGTGTGGTGTTTGATTTTGTCATTTGATTGTTTTCCTCCCAACAAATGAGCTCATATATTTGCATGTCGCTATTGCAATCGCAAGCGAGGTTACATTTTGAGACTTCAAATCTAACCGTAAGATGCGAATCCTCTTGTCGCAATCCGAACAGAAATCATGTCGCAGCCAAAACGTCTGCCGATTCACATGTCGTCTTTCCCGGGTTTCGGTTGAACAGCGACAGTGTCGTTTTCGATATTTTCCAGGCGGAGCACGTCCCTGTCAGCCGTATGCCCGCTCCAGGTAAATGACTTGTAGTCAAAACCATGGCGGATTGTCGGTTTGATCACTTCGAAATAGGGGGAAAGATCAAAGTCACGCGGCGCAAACAATGAATGGTGCCGAATGTGCATGATCTCCCGACGAGAGTAGTTTGAAATAGCCTTGGTGCGGCCGGGTGCCCGGGTGATCTCGGGCAAGATCGGATACTTTACAGATTGATACGCCTGGGCAATTAACGAAGAGCAGATTGCCTTGGTAGGGGACGAAGAACCAAAGGCAAGCATGCGTCTGCGCCAACGTACCGGCACAGGTGGCGTCGGAAAAAAATACCGAAGCAAATCAAAGATGTTTTTCACATCATATTGAAGTCCGATTTTGCCCACCATGAATGCCACGACCTTCTGGCGATCTTCCGGAGTGAGACCAACCGGTCTGCATATCCTTGTGTTGTAGGTTTCGTAGCGGGTCAGCGGCGCTGAGACACATCCCTCGCCAAGATTGGCCTCAACAAGGCAATGACGTTCGCCGTCTTCCTCATATGTCTCCAACACATCGCCGACGTAAATCGCTGCATGCGACCATGTTGACTGGGTCAGGTACTTGATCACAGCCGAGATATGTTGATTGCCCTCGACCAGAAGCACGTCTCCGGGCTGCAGCGTCTTTGACAGTGTTTCGAAGTCAGATGGTGTATAAGGCGTATACCCCGAACTTTGACGGACCAATTTACCAGCCAGGCGTTTGCCAATGGCTTCGAGCAGCTTTTCAAACAAGCCGGGTTTTTGATCTCTTTCCGTCATCATCCATCGCTTTGCGCCACTTATTAGAGGTCGTTAGCATTTTGACGTTTTCCAATCAAAGGTTGGTAAATTCAACGCGATCAGCGGAATTGCGAAGTCGGCACAGACCTGAATAAGAAATCATTTACTCTAATAGATGACTGCATCAAATGGGCAGTTTAATTGGATATTTTTGATCACTATATACAAATTACAATGATTTATTTGATTATCCCGATAATACTTTTTTCGATATTCTGGCTTCTATTTTCTTTAATATATAGCCTGGGAAACACGTCATTTTCTCAAACCGGCAGAATCACGCATCTAAGGCTATTGTGTTCAGTCATTATGACTTCAATGGCGAGAGAAAAGAAGCTTACACTATCTGTTATTGGCCGGGTAACACGATTGACCGTTCTGTTTTCCAAAACTTCGGCAACTGTTCTGCTGCCGCTTATAACAAGAGCTCAGAAAAAATCGTCCAAGGAACTGTTGTCGCTGTTCCATGAATATGACTCCGAGGCCGAGATTATTGATGGTTACACAGAAACTGTTGCAATTCGCGCGCGATTGAAGGGCTCCCACCAAGAAATCGCCGGGAAAATCAGAACTTTGTTCATGAGAACGTTCTCTGTCGCTGAAAACCGCCGAATCCGCTTCGAAACAGTGCCGGAGTCGGTCGATTATGAGCTTCTCGATAAACATTGGGAGCAATTTTACAAGCACGGAGCAGAGGCACCCGTCGCCGCATCAGCTGATCTAACGCCCGGTGACGTGAAAAAGAAAAAAGAAAAGAATGCCGAGCAAAAAAGGGGATGCCTGACTGGTCTCGCTTACATTTTGTTGTGGCCGATTCCCTTTGTTTTTACTTACTACTTGTTCGGTATCAATGCAGCCATTTATGTTGCTTTAGCAATGTGGGCCATTGGGTTGGGATTGAAATTACGTAAAGGCTGGACTGAGTTCAAGTCAGACAAAAGAATCTATAGCTGGCTAGTGCTCCCATTGTTAGCCGGTCTGTCCATACATCAAAGTAATGTTTTCTATTTCCAGTTAATACCGACGGTTTACTGCGTTCTGGTGCTCCTGCTTGGATGTGCTGCATCAATTATGGGACGTCTTCCATTTGTTCCCAAAAAACATCCATCCAACGAAATCAATATTGCAACCATGTCCAAAATCGCATTGTCAGTTTTGTTCTTTATAGCGTGTTTGATTGCAATTTCTTGGAGTGAATATGCCAGAAGGAGTTTTTCGATGGAAAGTTGGGTTTGGTATTATGCCTATTTGAGAATTGAGATCATTCTACTTTTCTTCGTCACAATGTCTCCGGGGATTGTATTACTGGACAATGAGGCTAGCGAAACCAACAAGCGGAAATCTGACGAGACCTAAAAATCAAAGCCTAACTGATTTTCATCTGCTTGTCTTTTCTTCCGGCGATTATGATCCGGCTGTTTTACAGACTTTCGACTCGAGTGCTTTTCCAAAACTGCCTTGGCTGCTTTCCCAAATCCTTTTTCTTTTCGCACAGACCAGATGCGTTCGCGTGCCTCGCGCGCAGATTGTTGATGGTCAATCAGTAGAGAGGGATAGTCACCCGGTGGTGAAGAAAGCCGCCAGGGCTCGTGCAATTCCTTACCCTCCAAATGTTGAAGTTCCGGAACCCATCTTTTTATGAAAACGCCATCCGGGTCCTGATCATACCCCTGCTTGATGGGATTATAGATACGGATTGTGTTGATCCCCGTTGTACCAGACTGCATTTGAACCTGAGGCCAATGAATGCCAGGTTCGTAATCTGTGAACAGGCTGGCGAGCATGTTTCCGCTCTTTTGCCACGGCTGCCAAAAGTGATAGCTTGCGACTGCAGTCACCATGGCTCGCATGCGAAAGTTGAGCCATCCGGTCGCCTGCAATGATCGCATACATGCATCCAGAAACGGCCAGCCGGTTTGCCCCCTGTACCAGCGCTCAAGAAGTTCTTCATCCAGTTCGGTTCTCATACCACGATAGGCCGGGTGCAATTCTTGCCATTCAATTGAAGGGGTCGTTTCAAGTTTTTGAATGAAATGACAATGCCAGTGGAGGCGACCGATGAAAGAAACGAGTGACTGCCGCATTTTCTTGTTAGCAGGATTGTCCCTGTCAAGCTTACCCATTGTTGCAACTGCGGCCTGAAAGCATTCGCGCATAGAAAGCGTGCCATAGGCAAGATGAGCTGAAATTCGGGAACATGCATCTGCGCCGTCAAGCGGAGACGACATGGCTTTACGATAATTTTCGCCCCTGCCGTTCAAGAAACTTGCCAGCAGGTTCAAACCCTCACTTCGGCCACCCTTCTGTCTGTTTAGGCAACCCTCATCAAAATTTGGCATGCAATCAATATCGGTTGTAAATCCACCTGCCCGAACAGCATCAACGACAGCGGTCGGATATTCCTGTCTCGCTGGCAATGGTGCACCAGCCTCAAGCATCATGGCATCCCATCTCGCAGCCCAACCATTGCGGGTATCCAATTTTCTGAAAACGCCATGTTGCATGTGTTCATGAAACGGAATTTTGAGTTGCTTGAGTTTTTGGCCAACCTGTTTGTCGCGTTCAAACGTCCAGAAATTACCGGTTTCCTGATGGGCATGCATCGAACCCGGCTTGAGTATCTGTGCCAGTTTGACAAGCGCGCTCTCGGCCTTGCCCTCAAAACACAACAACGGGATGCCTAGCCGCGCCAGTTGCGGCTGCAATTCCGCCAGGCACTCGCGAATGAACCCCCATTGCCTGTTCGAGGTATCGGACAATGCCCAATAGTCCGGTTCAAAAACATATAACGCAACCACTTTGCCACGTTTTCGCGCCTCGAAGAACGGCACATGATCTTCAAGCCGGATATCGCGTTTCAACCAAACAATATTGAAAACCTCAGACATGGAAACATTATGGGGCAGAGAAACAAGAACCCAAATGCGGCATGACTTCACGCATTTCTGATTGGCACGTCAGACCCTTTTCAGGTGATTGGCACGTTACTGCAAACTCGAAGTAGTTCGTAGCGTCCTGGAATTTACACGTTCAACATAATTCATGCATTATCTCGTTCTTTTTCTCGGCATTACATTCTTTTCACTTTTGACACCCGCTTATGCCTGCGGGGTGAACACCAATTGTGACGTGGCCGATGGCCGATATTACCGGATCATGCTTCCCGAAACTCACGACAAACAAACCCCGAATGGAGCGATTTTTTATGCTCACAGCCTTGGTACGAGTGCTGCCAGTGTCATCAGACGGAAAAGCTATCAGGAAATGGCGTCACGACTGGGGGTAGCGCTGATTGCCCTAAAAGCAGTTGAGAATGACTGGAACGTCAGAAACTCACCTGCGGGCCGGTCTGACCGATCCTCAAATGAGTTTTCTTATCTTGATAACGTGATCGATGATGTTGTCCGACGCTTTGCGGTTGATCGTGATCGCATTGTGCTTGCCGGCGGATCTGTGGGCGGCACCTTCACCTGGACCATGGCCTGTACCGGTATAAATCGCTTTGCGGGATATATTCCACTTGGAGGAACCTATTGGCTGAACCCGCCTGAAGACTGCAGCGCACAGCCTGCCAATGTAATTCACATCCATGGTACTGCTGATGTGGTGGTTCCACTAACGGGGAGACAAGTGGGAACCTCACGCCACAGCAACGTACTTGAGGTCATCAAAGCCTATCGCAAAATCGGCAATTATTCGAAAGCGGGAACGTTCAAGGAGACAGATCTCACCTGCGAGACTTCCAAAAACCGATCCAGGAAGATCGTCGATTTCTGTCTGCATAGTGGTGGGCATGTGTTTGAAGCACGTCATATCGAATTTGGATGGAAACGCTTCAAGGCACTTGGTGTCTTGTAGACGCATCAAAACGGGCAAGGGTCAACAAATTCGAGTCGCTCATTCGTCGCCGGATGAAAGATCTCCAGCGTTTCCGCGTGGAGCATCAGGCGTGGCGCTTCGTTCTGGTCGTTGACATAAAACTCGTCTCCCATGATCGGATATCCCAACCATTGCATATGAACGCGAAGCTGATGCGAGCGGCCTGTGATCGGTCTTAACTCCATGCGCGTCGAAGCACTATGGCGCTCAAGCACCTGCCAACGAGTGATGGCTTCACGACCCAGACAATTATCCACCATCTGTTTCGGCCGGTTGTACCAGTCAGTCCGCAAAGCCTGCTCAATAGCACCCTCGTCTTCCAGAACAACGCCTGAGACGATGGCTTTATATGTTTTCGACGTACTGCGTTTTTCGAACTGGATGCCAAGCCTGCGATGCGCTTCGGCGTTCAACGCCATCAGAAAAATACCTGAAGTTGGGCGGTCGAGCCGATGCACCGTTCTTGCCGTGGGTAATTGCGATTGCGCACGCCGCTCCATGCAATCCTGCAGATCAGCGCTGTTACCCGGCACACTGAGCAGTCCCGCCGGCTTTGACAAAACCAGAATGTCCTCATCCACGTGGAGAACATTGAGGCCGGTATCTGTCGGTGGATCATAAACGAGTTCCGGCGGTGGCGAGTTCCCGCTTAGCGCCAACGGCCCGTGGACGCCTTTACGCATTGGACAGTCTGCCCATCAGGCAACCAGCATTTCAACGGTTCGGATCAAAAGGGCAATATCCTCTTCCCGGGAAAGACGATGGTCGCCATCCTTGACCAACGTCATGGAAACCTGCTCGTTAGGCAGAAACGTCACCAGTTTCATGGCATGTTCATAAGGCACATCGGGATCCTGCATCCCCTGGAGAATATGCACTGGACACCCGGTTTCAATCAGGCCTGTCATGACACGATTTTCATCGCCATCATCAAACAGGGCCTTGGTGAAAATGTTGGGCTCTGGCGAATATTCCGACGGCTCCTCCATATATCCGCGTGTTTCGAGCTGAGATTTCTGGTCGTCAGACAATTCAGGCTTCATCAATTCATGAGTAAAATCCGGTGCTGGCGCCAGCAGCAGCAACGCCTTGAGGCGATGGCTTTCACTACGCTTGGCAAGCTCTTGCACCATACGCAGCGCGACCCAGCCACCCATCGAGGAGCCAACAAGCACATGACTTCCTTCAGCGCAATAATGGTCAAATACGGCAAGGCTCTCCTCCAGCCAACGCGAAATTGTACCATCCATGAACTCGCCGCCGGATTCGCCGTGGCCTGAATAATCATGCCGGCACGAGGCGTGGCCGTTTTCAGCAGCCCAGTTGTCCAGCGCCTCTGCCTTGGTTCCCAGCATGTCGGAGCGATACCCGCCCAGCCAAACCAGACCGGGTGATTTTCCAGCCCGGTGCCGCACGGCAATATCCCGCTCTGCACTACCTGCTCCAACCTTGATCATTTCGGGATTCATATTCTTTTATCCTTGCGCTTTTCATGTAAGGCGTGAATACACGTTTTTACATGATTTTTGATTCCGTCTATGCTATGGGAACCCTTGTTTTCTGAGGGTTTTACCCCAAATCCGGGAACACACAATCATTAAGTCGATTGCGAAACAGTAACAACAGAGGAGCTTTTAGCCATTCGCAGACCACACAGGGCACAGGCCCAGAAAAAGGAAGGCCCACGCGCCAACGAGGAAATCAACGTTTCAGAAGTGCAGCTTATTGATGCCGAAGGTGAAAACCATGGCACAGTAAGTATTGACAGGGCAAGAGACATCGCAGCCGAACAGGGCTTGGATCTCGTCGAAATTTCTCCAAACAACAATCCGCCAATTTGTAAAATTCTGGACTTCGGGAAATACAAGTACCAGTCGCAGAAGAAAGCTGCTGAAGCGCGCAAGAAGCAAAAGACGCAGGATGTCAAAGAGATCAAAATGCGCCCGAACATCGACACGCATGATTATGACGTGAAAATGCGCGCGGTTGAGAAGTTTCTCGGTGAAGGCGACAAGGTAAAAGTGACCCTTCGCTTCCGTGGACGCGAAATGGCGCACCAGGAATTGGGCATGCAGCTCTTGTTGCGGGTGAAAGAGCAGATCGCCGAAATTGCGAAGGTTGAAGCCGAACCCAAACTGGAAGGCCGCCAGATGATGATGGTGGTTGCACCGGTTAAATAGGGCTGCGCAAAATACCTTCTGAGAATTAGAGCCGGGCCAATGTCCGGCTTTTTATTGTCTGTTTACCAAAAGATCAGCTTCTGTTGATCAAAATCCAAAAGCCTTAAAATTGCTGCAATGCAGCATTATATGTAGGTCACGGGAGGCAGGCAAGGAACCTCCCGCCTGCTTCCGCTAGTTCGAACCTACAGAGCGGAACTGAAAGATGACACATTTTCCATTGCCACAGGAAGTGATGCTGCGGACAGCATTGCGCAATGGGCGTGAAGTGGCCATCCGCCAAGTCCGCCCGGAAGACAAACAGCTTTTCATTGATGGCCATGCAGAATTATCTCCCGAAGACCGGTATCTGCGATTTTTTCAACACATGCCGTCATTGGACGATAAATTATTGAAACAATTGACCGAGCTGGATCATGTGGAACGGGAAGCTGTCGGCGCGCTTGATATCAGTAAATCCAACCCCAAGCCCATTGGTGTCGCGAGATATGTTGCGAAGCAATCCAACAGCGATACTGCAGAGTTCGCACTCACAGTGGCCAGTGACTATCAGGGAGAAGGGCTTGGAAAGCTTCTATTGAAGGTTCTTGCTGACCGTGCGGTTGCGAACGGTTTCAAATACCTTTCCGGCCTTGTGCTTCCGCAAAACACCAAGATGAGCAAAATGCTGAGTAAGTATGAAGGCGTAACCAAGGAACTGATAGATAAAAACCTTGAGTTTACGATTCCTTTGCCCTTGACCGGACGTGTTCGAGGTTTCTCACAACGTACCGGGACTGTTGGCACCGCAGCCTAAAGGCCGTAAGAGACTAATCCACTGAAAGAAATTGCACTGCACCGCGTTCAAATTTTTCCAGTATCTGCTCGGCCTCTTTGACTGAAACATCGCAGTTTCCTGAGATTTTCTTGATCATCCATTTTCTCGATCTACTTGGAAACAGCTCTAATAACCATTCGATATGCCTCAACTTAGCCGTTGCCATTTGATCGGTAGCGTTTACTGCTTCTGGCAAAGACAATTCGTAATGGCAGCGGAGCGCTTTTCTGATGTACATCAATTCATAGCCTTCTCGCTCCAAACGAGTGCCATATGCCTCTAAACTTTCATCAGCCAAAGGTAATTTTTCAGGGTATTCGGGGGTTTTCTTGCGTGCCATCTGAGAAGCATATATCCGCTCAAAATCCCTTGCAAAAAGAATCGTTTGGGCGTATATCCACGCCTGTTGATCAGCTGGCAGGGCATGCCATGTTGGTCTTAGAGCGAAGCTCCGCTTGGTCGGCGGGGCTTTTGGTTTTCTGGACGCAAGTCCGAAATCTTCATGAAAGGATACGCAAATGCCCAAGATGAAGACCAAATCAAGCGTGAAAAAGCGCTTCAAACTTACCGCTTCAGGTAAGGTCAAGTCAGCTCAGGCAGGCAAACGCCACGGGATGATCAAACGTTCCAACAAGTTCATTCGCGATGCACGCGGCACCATGGTGCTGAATGATGCGGATGCAAGAATCGTCAAACAATTTATGCCATACGCAAAGTAAGCGCAGCATAGTACGAGATCAGGAGCTAGATCATGGCACGAGTAAAACGCGGCGTTACCGCCCACGCAAAACACAAAAAAGTCCTCAAGAAGGCAAAAGGTTATTACGGCAGCCGCAAGAACACGATCCGTGTTGCAAAGCAGGCCGTTGAGAAGGCCGGTCAATACGCTTACCGCGACCGCAAGGTCCGCAAGCGCAATTTCCGTTCACTCTGGATCCAGCGTATCAATGCTGGTGCCCGCGAGCACGGTTTGACATACGGTCGTATGGTTGACGGCCTGACAAAGGCCGGCATTGAGGTTGATCGCAAGGTTCTTTCTGATCTTGCAATTCATGAGCCGGAAGCATTTGCAGCGCTTGTTGCAAAAGCGAAGGAAGCTCTGGCTTACCTCAAGAACCATACAGAAAACGAGTTTGAGGCAGCTGTCGGTTAAGCCAGCGCGCCTCCCAAGCACGACATTACATTTCGGGAACCCGCGCTGGCAGCCGCCGGACGCGGGTTTCTTTATTCTGAAACGGAACACGACATGACCGACATTGCAGAACTGGAAGCCTCCATTCTTGCTGACATTGAAGCCGCAACTGATGAAGTGGCAATCGAAGCCGTTCGCGTGGCAAGCCTTGGCAAGAAAGGCTCGATCTCCGAGCAGATGAAAACGCTGGGCAAGATGGATCCTGAAGAGCGCAAGACGATGGGGCCGATCCTCAATGGATTGCGTGAGAAGGTCACCAACGCGATTGCTGACAAGAAGCAGGATTTAAAACGTGCCGCGATGGAAGAACGTCTTGTGACCGAGAAAGTGGATGTAACGCTTCCCGTTCGTCAATCGCCAGCGGAAGCAGGCCGCATTCATCCGATCAGCCAGGTGATGGATGAGATCACCGCGATTTTTGCCGATATGGGGTTCTCGGTTGCCGAGGGCCCGGAAATCGAAACGGACTATTACAACTTTACCGCGCTCAACTTCCCGGAAGGGCATCCCGCCCGGGAGATGCATGACACATTCTTCATGCAACCGGATGAGAATGGTGAACGCAAAGTGCTGCGCACGCATACGTCACCTGTACAAATCCGCACGATGGAGGCGCAGGAGCCACCGATCCGCATTGTCATTCCGGGCAAAACCTATCGTTGTGACGCAGACGCGACCCACTCGCCCATGTTCCATCAGTTGGAAGGCCTAGTGATCGACAAGTCGGCCAACATTGCCAACCTTAAGTGGGTATTGGAAGAGTTCTGCAAGTCCTTCTTTGAAGTCAATCAAGTGAAAATGCGCTTCCGCCCGTCCTTCTTCCCTTTCACGGAACCCTCATTGGAAGTGGACATTCAGTGCGACCGCTCCGGCAATGAAGTAAAGTTTGGCGAAGGCACCGACTGGATGGAGATTTTGGGTTGCGGCATGGTGCATCCGAATGTTCTAAAAAATTGCGGGCTCGATCCGGATGAATATCAGGGCTTTGCATGGGGCATCGGCATCGACCGCATCGCGATGCTGAAATATGGGATGCCGGACCTGCGAGACTTCTTTGATGCAGATGTGCGCTGGATGAAGCACTACGGCTTCCGCCCGCTTGATATTCCGACCTTGTTTGGAGGCTTGAGCGGGTGACCATCAAAACTCATTATTTCGTTACCGATATAGAAACGGATGGTCCAGCACCTTCTGAAAACTCTATGTTGAGCTTTGCGACTGTAGCAGTCCGCAATGACGGCGAAATATCGGAAGAATTTGAAGCCGTTCTTGAACCGATTGATGATAGAAAGCCTGATCCAAAGACTCTTGCTTGGTGGCATACTCAACCAGAAGCTTGGGCGGCGACAACTCTCAACCCGAGAAACCCAAAAGAGGTGATGAACACGTTTGCAGATTGGGTGGAAGACTTTGAGGGTGACAGAATCTTCGCAGCCCGACCTTTGATTTTTGACGGTGGATGGATGGATACTTATTTACATAAGTTTGCCAAATCCCGTGTTTGTGATGGGCCATACTCAGGCAGACATATTTTCAATGGCGGCGGATTGGACATTCCAAGTTTCATCGCTGGATTGTTTGCCAACATGAAGCATGTAGACAACGGCGTCAGAATTCCTGATGACTGGCTGGGTTTCAATGAGCATACGCATCGCGCGATTGATGATGCACGCGGCTATGCGAATTTACTATCACGATTACTGAAGATTGTTGCTGGCACTCAAACACATCCAGATGATTTCTTCACAGGAGTAACGACATGACCCGCTATTCTGATGCAGCACTCCTCAAGGGCGATTTCGCAACCATGTTGAAAAATCCGCCAAAAGAAGCAGAATGGAAGAAGGCTTCTTGCGATGATGGTTCCGAGGCTGCCGCGCAGGCAATTGCGAAACAAATCTTCGGCTTTCAGCAATCATTGGATCCCAAGAAGGAAAAACTTGAGGTTGTCACTTTCTCATCACTGGGACCAATCAAAGTGCTTGGTTTGTCACCAATGGATGGTGAGTTGATGCGCATTGATGGCGTGAACCCATCTGATGCCTCTCCCGTTTCTATTGTTCAACATGTGGAGCAATTGTCGCTGACCTTCACAAAAGCGCCGGTTCAATCGGACAATCCGGAAGAGCACCCTGATGACGATGACGGATTGCAAATCGGCTTCGTGATTTTTGACGAACTCAAGGAACGCAAGAAAACAAGGGATGCCGCCAAGCGGAAAAAGCCAGCCACACGAAAGCGAGCTAGCAAGAAATGAATGCCCACCGCGGACATTGCAGATGCGAGAGCGTTGTCATTTCGGTTTCAGCAGAACCCGAAGTGAGCGTTTATTGCCATTGCGATGATTGCTGCCGTTCAACCGGCGCGCCCGTGATCGCTGCTGTGGGCATGCCGAAAAGTGCAATCAAGTGGGAAACCGAGACAAAGCTTGGAACCTATGTGAACGGCACGTGCACCCGGACATTCTGTACCACATGCGGAACGCCTGTTGCCCAAGAGCATGAAAGCGCGCCGGACCTGATGTTCTTTTATACCGCTTTCATGGATGAGCCGGAGAAGTTTCCACCAACCTTTCATTCATTCGAAGGCCAGCAGATTGACTGGCTGAAGCTGGGTGATGACTTGCCGCGCTATACACGAACCAAAGTGATTGAGGCATAGGCATGAGCACGTATCAGGGATCATGCCGCTGCGGAGGCGTTGCGATTGAAGCAAGAGGCAAGACTCATTTTCAAGGCTATTGCCATTGTGATGATTGCCGTCGTTCTAATGGCGCGCCGATTGTTTCGTTTGCCGGATTTGAACGCGATCAGTTTGAATGGACGTCGCAAGAAACTTTGGCCGAATGGCGCAATGGCCAATTCAAACGTCTGTTTTGTAGAGACTGCGGATCACCCATTGCCTACACGGATGATCAACTGCCAGAAGTAGTCTTCTTCTACACCGGATTCATGGAAAACCAGGAAGCATTTCCACCAGAACACCATTCTTATCACCACAGGAAAATCGACTGGCTTGAGCTCGTTGATGACCTGCCGAAATTTGAACAAACGTCGTATCCACGACCTGAATAATACGGACCGAGATTATGAAATTCACCCTGTCATGGCTGAAAGATCACCTGGAAACCGATGCGAGCCTCGAACAAATCATCGAGACGCTCAACCTGATTGGCCTCGAAGTTGAAGATGTGGATGACAAGTCCCAGTTTGCGCCGTTCAAGATTGCCAAAGTGTTGTCTGCCGAAAAACATCCCGATGCGGACAAGCTTCGCGTATTGATGGTCGATACTGGTGATGGCGATCCAGTTCAGGTCGTGTGTGGAGCGCCAAATGCCCGTGCAGACATGTTGGGCGCATTTGCAGCTCCCGGCACTTATGTTCCCGGAATTGATATCACACTTGCAGTTGGAAAGATTCGCGGTGTCGAAAGCCACGGCATGATGTGTTCCGAGCGTGAACTGGAAATGTCCGATTCTCACGACGGGATTATCGACTTGCCTACCGATGCCCCTGTGGGTACAAGCTTTGCGGATTATGCCGGCCTCAATGATCCAGTGATCGAAATTGGTATAACACCCAACCGACCCGATGCGCTTGGGGTGGCAGGGATTGCCCGCGATCTGGCCGCAGCAGGTTTGGGGAGCGTTAAGCCGCTCAAAATTTCAAAACCACACGGCACTGGCCCTTGCCCGGTTGATGTAAAACTGGATTTTGATGCTGCGAAAGAGAACCTGTGCCCGGCATTTGGCTTGCAGCTGGTAAAGGGCGTCAAGAACGGGCCGTCACCAGCATGGATGCAGCAGCGCCTGATTGCGATTGGCCTGCGACCAATCTCAGCTCTCGTCGATATCACCAACTACGTCACCTACGATCTGGGTCGTCCGTTGCACGTGTTTGATGCTGACCGCGTGAAAGGCGATCTCGTTGTTCGCCGTGGACGCGAAAGTGAAGGGTATCTCGGGCTTGATGGAAAGGAGTACAAAGTCACCGACAAAATCTGCGTGATCACTGACGACAATGGCGTCGAATCGCTTGCAGGTATTATGGGTGGCGAAGAATCCGGTTGCCAGGATGACACCGTAAATGTGCTGGTTGAGTCTGCCCTATGGGACCCAATGAACATTGCACGTACCGGTCGGGATCTCGGTATCAATACCGATGCACGCTATCGGTTTGAGCGCGGGGTTGATCCGCAATTCATGGAAGACGGGTTGGCTGTCGGCACCAATTGGGTGCTCGAACTTTGCGGTGGCGAAGCAACGGAAGCTTTGATTGTAGGTGAGGTTCCCAATCCTGAATTCACAATCGAATTTCCTGTCTCAGAAGTGCAGCGCCTCACAGGGATTGAAGTCGCATCATCTGAATGCGCTGATATCCTGACGCGCCTTGGTTTTGGCGTGGAGGGTACTGGCGAAATCCTGACTGTGAAAGTCCCAACCTGGCGTCCTGACGTTTTCGGCAAGGCAGATCTGGTTGAAGAAGTGATGCGCATTCATGGTGTCAACAATATTGAACCGCAGCCTCTTCCCGCAACTGGCGCAGTCGGTTCCAAGATTTTGACCTTGGGACAAACCCGAGCCCGCAACGCACGTCGTGCTCTGGCATCTCGTGGCATGCTGGAAGCGGTGACCTGGTCTTTCATTCCAGCCTCGCATGCTGAGGCTTTTGGTGGTGGTAGTGAGGCCTGCAAACTCGCCAATCCGATCTCATCCGAAATGTCTGACATGCGCCCATCGCTTCTTCCGGGCCTGATTGCAGCGGCTGGCCGGAACCATGATCGCGGCAATGCGGATGTGGCAATTTTTGAAGTCGCAAGCACGTATCTTGGAGACACGCCAGATACGCAACATCGGATCGCAGGAGGCATTCGCAAAGGTACCGCCAAATATGTTGGTGGCGGACGAGACTGGCGCGAAGCAGGGACAGCAGTTGATGTCTATGACGCCAAGGCTGATGCCTTGTCAGTGCTTGAAGCTGCAGGCATGGATTCGTCAAAAGTTCAGATCGTTGCCGGAGGACCTGAATGGTTCCACCCGGGTCGTTGCGGCACAATCCAACTGGGTCCGAAAGTCATCCTCGGTCACTTTGGTGAAGTTCATCCGATGACACTGGAAACATTGGATGTTGCAGGTCCAATTGCAGCATTTGAAGTGATGCTGGAAAACATTCCAGCTCCGCGCAAAAAAGCGACTAAGACAAAGACACCGCTTGATATTTCAGACCTGCAATCCGTTAATCGGGATTTTGCTTTTGTGGTCGACAAATCATGCGAGACCGCAAGCCTGCTTCGGGCAGCGGCAGGTGCGGACAAGAACCTGATCAGTAATGTGTCCGTATTTGACGTGTTTGAAGGCGCTTCACTGGGCGAGGACAAGAAATCCATAGCAATTGAAGTGACGCTGCAACCGAAGGACAAAACCCTAACTGAAGAGGATATCGCCGCGATTTCTTCCAAGGTTGTTGCCAATGTCGAGAAGACTACGGGCGGTAGCTTGCGCGGCTGACTAATTCTAATGGTCAGATCGTGAATGGAAAAATGCCACGATTTCAGCTTATCCTTACGTAAGCCGATTCGAGATCATGGGGTGGATGATGTCTAATGCCAAAAGATTTTCGCGAACACTGAAAACAGTTTTACTTGTTTTAATGGCAGCGGTTTTTCCAATCGAGGCGATTGCGCAAACTCCCGCAAAGCGTCTGTTTGGTGGCGAACCTCTACCTGCTCGGTCCAAAGCAGCCGCGCACGGGTTTTATACAAAGGGCTGTCTTGCTGGCGGTGTCGCCATTCCGGTTGATGGTCCGCACTGGCAGGCCATGCGTCTTTCACGAAACCGGCGCTGGGGTCATCCAAACCTGATCAAGGTCATTGAGAACCTTTCCTACAAGGCCAAGAAAGACGGTTGGAACGGTTTGTTGGTAGGCGATATTTCACAACCACGCGGGGGGCCCATGTTGACCGGTCACCGTTCGCACCAAGTTGGTCTGGACGCGGATATCTGGTTCAACCCCATGCCGGACAAGCGCATGACCTACCAGGAACGGGAAAACATCTCCGCAGTGTCTGTTCTAAAGCGGGGAAGTATCTATGTTGATCAAGCTCGCTGGACACGCGGACACACCATGGTGCTGTATCATGCAGCGACCTCACCGGGCGTTGAGAGAATATTGGTTCATCCGGGCGTGAAAAAACAGCTCTGCGATACCGTTCGTGGTGACCGGAAATGGCTCAACAAGATACGGCCGACATGGGGTCACCATTATCATTTTCATATTCGCATGGGATGTCCTCCCGGCTCTCCCGGTTGCAAAAGACAAAACAGCACCGGAAACAAAACCGGATGCAATGACGGTTCGCTTGATTGGTGGTTCAATGTGGAACTCAATCCGAAGAAAAAGAAGCCAAAACCAAAAACCCCGCCCAAAAAGCGTCGCGAACTGGTTTTGGGCGATCTCCCTCAAGCATGCAAAGCAGTCTTGTCTGCCGATGCACCTTCCTTGCAGGCTGCTACATACAAACCAATAGATGCTGCATTTCAGGCGCCACAAATCAATCTGCCAGCCTACTCAGCTTCCCGGGTGTTAAATGGCAAATCCATTGAAAAAGCCGGGGCTGCAATCACATCGATTACCGGCAGCGCTATCCCTCAACGCGTGGCCATACCAACGCCAAGACCGCGGCGGTGATCTAGGAAGCTTTGTCTTCCAAAATCATTGCCTTCTCACGGCGCCTTTGAACGGACGACGGGATTCGCATTGCTTCGCGATATTTGGCAACTGTTCTGCGAGCTATCTCGATACCGGTTTCCTGAAGCAACGCGACAAGCTTGTCGTCAGACAAGATCTTCTTTGGTTCTTCGGCATCTATCAATTGCCTGATCTTGTGTTTCACGGTCTCTGCCGAATGGCTTTCTTCGCCATCATTTGCGGAGATTGCGGATGAAAAGAAGAATTTGAGCTCAAAAATTCCCTGATCACACATCAGGTACTTGTTGGCTGTTACCCTGCTGACGGTCGATTCATGCATCTTGATTTTTTCAGCCACCATTTTGAGGTTCATTGGCTTGAGGTGCTCTACACCATGCGCAAAGAACATGTCCTGTTGCTTTACGATCTCAACAGCAACCTTGAGAATGGTTTGCGCTCGTTGATCAAGGCTTTTTGTCAGCCAGTTGGCGTTTGTCATGCATTCATTGACAAACGATTTGCCTTCATCCGTCGAAACCGCTCTCTCCAATTCCGCATGATAACGATGATCGACCAGCACACGCGGCAGCGTTTCGGGGTTCAACTCTATCGACCATGTGCCATCAGCCCGTTGACCAATCAACACGTCAGGCACGACAGCCTCTGCCAACACCGGATCATGGCGAAGCGCCGGGCGTGGGTCGAGTGCTTTGACCTCACGGATCATGTCATTGAAGTCTTCTGTCGTAACACCGCAAAGCCGCTTCAGTTGCTCGAATTCCCGTTTCGCAAGCAAGTCCAGATTTGCAACAAAAATCTCCATCGCGGGATCGAAGCGATCAAGTTCTTTCAATTGAATTGCGAGACATTCTTCAAGGTTTCTGGCGCCAATGCCAACCGGATCCATGGTTTGAAACTTTGACAGAACGCCAAGAACCTCATCCACCGATACGTTGAGCCGTTGAGCGGTTTCAGCGAGGTCTTCACGGAAATAGCCATCGTCATCCAAAGCATGTGCGATGTAAGTAGCAATTTTCTGACGTGTCGGATTCTTGAACGTTACGCCGATCTGAAGCTCAAGATGCTGTGCAAGAGACAAGTTTTCACGCAGATGCGCAATTGCGTCGAATTCCTCATCACCACTTGTGTGCGTCGAAGAGGTTGAACCACTGGATGTCGATGCCGTGTTGGATGGTTGCCGTTCCGCGCCCGCTGTTCCACCATCGTATACATTTTCTAGATTTGCATCGATCTCTGAAACCTTTTCCCCAGCATCCAGACCAAGGTGATCTTTTACAGCATCATGAGCATCTGGATTACCTGATTCATTGGCTTCCGCCGTTCCGGAGTTTTGGATGCCATCTCCGCGGCGGTCTTTGCCATCATCACGGCTGATTTCGAGAAGAGGGTTCTTCTCGACCTCCTCTTGCACGAAGGACATCAAGTCGACATGGCTAAGCTGCAGCAACTTGATAGACTGTGCCAATTTTGGCGTCATCACAAGCGACTGTGATTGCTTCTGCTGCAATGAAGGAGCGATCGCCATTGTTTCACCTACCTGTCATGGGCTTCTTTTCTGGCCCGATTATTGCAGGCAGCCTATCAGCAAGGTGTTCCTAAAGAGTAAATTGCTCTCCCAGGTAAAAACGGCGTACATCCGGATTGTCGATGATTTGTTGCGGGCTTCCGTGCGTCAATACGTTTCCATCATGAATGATATAGGCCCTGTCGATCAGACCGAGCGTTTCACGAACATTATGATCGGTGATCAAGACACCAATACCACGCTGGGTCAGATGGCGGACAAGATCCTGAATATCGCCAACTGCAATCGGATCGATGCCTGCAAAAGGTTCATCCAGAAGCATGAAAGAGGGTCTTGTTGCAAGTGCACGCGCAATTTCGCAGCGCCGACGTTCCCCACCTGATAGCGCAATAGATGGCGATTTTCGCAAATGCGTGATGGAAAACTCTTCCAGCAATGCATCCAGTTGTTTTTCACGTTCCTGACGGTCAGGCTCGACAACTTCAAGGACTGACCGGATGTTGTTTTCCACGCTCAAACCCCTGAAAATCGAGGCTTCCTGGGGCAAATAACCGATTCCCAACCGCGCACGGCGATACATCGGGGTAGCGGTGATGTCATACCCGTTCAAATCAATTCTACCAGCATCGGGTTTTACCAATCCGGTGATCATGTAGAAACTGGTTGTCTTGCCTGCACCATTGGGACCCAGCAGGCCGACAGCTTCGCCGCGGCGAACGCCAAGGGTGACATCTTTCACCACCATTCTGCCTTTGTAGCTTTTCTGTAATCCGGAGACGAGCAATACACCATCGCGAGAACGAGGCTGGCGGGTCGGGCGAGAACTGGGAACAGACTGGGCACCGACGGAGGCTGTTTCCAGCAGCGGATCATCCGCCCATCGAACTTTTTTCGAAGGCTGTCGCGTCACCAACCGATTTACCAGGTTTTTAAGTCCCAACTGCTGCCTCCTCACAGGGCAGAAATACATTCTATGGTTAAGGAAGTCTAACCAGTACGCGAATTTTAATAGTGTTTAGTTAGTATTACGCGATTTCGGGTCAAGCAGAAGTTTGATCCTGCCGCCGCTAGAAGACGTGTCGCCACATGGTTTTACGTTGGAAACATTGCGTTTCAGATCAACCGTCACGATGCAGCCCTTCACTATGTTTTGCCCCTGACTGATCAAGACATTGCCAGTCAACGTCACAAATTCCTTCACCATATCGACACTGGCCTTGTCCGCTGTGACATGATTGTCCTCGGACCGTATCGCCACTTTGCCACTGGCATCAATCTTGCGAATGCCGCTATTGGTTTCGCTTTGGTCTTCACTGCGCAGATAAAAAACCTTGATCTGCCGCGCCTTCAGGATTGTTGTACCCTGTACGACGCTGACATTGCCTGTGAGTAGTGCAGTATTCTGATTGTCGATAATCTCCAGCTTGTCAGCTTCAATCTGAATTGGCTCGTCATTGTTTCCCATGCCTTTGAAGGCATTGCTGGCCGACTGGGCGTTTGCAAAAGTGCTCCCAATTATCAGAAAGAAAATGCAGGCTAAGAGTCTCATACGTTGTTCCCTCACTGCACATTTCGCGATTTTGGAGTAAATATTACAATTGGCCGACGATTATTCCCGGATTCTGCCAATTCACCCGTGTCGCACGACTCAATCTTTGTAACTTCATTTTTCAGGTCAATTTTGACTACACATCCGGCTGCAATATCTTGGCCTCTACTCATCTTTACGTTGCCTGAAAGAGTGACATATTCCCTAACCAAATCAATATCAGCGCGACTGGCAGTAACATGGTCATTTCCGGAGCGAACAGCGACGGTGTCGCTTGCAATTATTTTTTCAATTCCATGCGGTGTATTTGAATTGGTATTTTCCGATTGATAGGAGACTGTCAATTTACCGGCGCTTAGAATTGTTTCGCCTTGAGCGACATTTACATTACCCACAAAAAGAGCAGCATTTTGGGTGCCAATAATTTCCATTCGATCAGCTTCAATCTGAATCGGCTCGTCATTGTTTCCCATGCCTTTGAAGGCATTGCTGGCCGACTGGGC
>JASJDO010000181.1 GCA_030065115.1 Rhizobiaceae bacterium
AGCAGCGGTTTTCCTGGCAGGCGCTGCTGGACTGACCAACCACAACAACCCGAACAGTACAGGTATGAATACGGCAGCAATATGGTTGATCGTAAATGCAACGCCTGCAGTTGGAGCAATATCAGCAGGATCAGCGATTTTCTGAAAATAAGTCTTCATGGCGATGGCCATGCTGAATAACGCATGATCTAGCAGGTACAATGCGACGGCTATCTCCCAACTTTCGACAAATGCGTACGCCGCAAAGACAATGGCGAGGCCGATATACTCAATCGAAAGCACTGAACGCTCACCGATTTTTACAATCCAGCTGCCGATAATTGGTGCTGCAATCATCATCACAAACACATTGGCGGCTGCCAACATGGTCATTTGCGGTAGGGTGAAACCGAATTTTTCAACCAGCATAAAGCCCGCAAAAACCATAAAAATCTGCCGTCTTGCGCCACCCATGAACGTGAGTGCGTAATAGAGCCAATAACGTTTCCGCAAAATCAGCTTCTTGTGTTGCGGTGTTCCGTCCTTGAAAGCCGGGAACACTATCCAAAGAAGCAGCGTGCCAATACAACCGGTAATCCCGGTTATCAAGAAGATGCCAGTGAAGCTCATGGCCATCCAAGCACTTGCAACAAATACAAAGCCAAATGTAGCCAATTGAGCGAATGAACCCACAGACAGGATTTTGCCCATGGTTGCAGGTGCTGTCGCCTTGGGTAGCCATTGTAGTGATAGCGACTGATGCATGGTTTCGTAGTAGTGAAATCCCACTGAAGAGATGAATGTAGTTATCAAAAAGCCCGTGAAACTCGGGAAATACCCGGTTACCGCAGCTGCGCCTGCCAGCAACAGCAATGATATATAAGCCCAGGTCTGCTCGCGTCCCAACAGCAACAGGAACACCGCAGCGAAAGAGAGAAAGCCGGGAATTTCTCTGATAGATTGCTGGATGCCGATCTCACGACCGGAAAATGAGAGTACTTCAACCGCAAAATTGTTGACCATCAGCATCCACGGGGCAAATGACACTTGCATGACCGCTGCCATAAGCATCAGGAGCAATGTGGGAGATCGCCACGAGCTGGTTTGTTGTTTTTGCGTGAATGTGAGCATTCCCGGGTCTAACAGTTGTCTGCAATTCTTAGCAAGGATTGTTATTGGCTATTGACGCCAAATTCGCGGTGATATCCTGATTGTTTTTTTTGCCTGATTTCATTAGGGAGAAACCGATTAGGCGCAAATCGCCCAAAGGAATTCAGAAATTGCCTTCATTCGATCCTTTTTCACCTCGTAATTGGCTTTTGGCACATGGCAAATCCATACTGCTTGGGCCTCAGGCAGTCATCATGGGGATATTGAACGTTACGCCGGATTCCTTTTCAGACGGTGATTTGTACAACACAGTTGATGCGGCAGTTTTGCAGGCAATGAAAATGCGAAGTGCCGGTGCTGCGATCATTGATATTGGTGGTGAGTCTACCCGGCCCGGCAGTGAGCCTGTTTCGGCAGAAATTGAGCAGGAAAGGGTGGTTCCGATCATTGAAGCCCTGTCTGAGGTTCCAGACATTATCCTGTCTGTCGATACCTATCGCTCATCGACTGCAAGTTTGGCGATCTCGGCAGGTGCTCATATCGTGAATGATGTATGCGGATGCCAGAAGGATCCGGACATTGCGAAAGTGGTTGCAAAGACAGGTGCCGGATTGTGTGCAATGCACAATGGACGAGACCGGATGCGTTCCGATGATGTGATTGAGGACCAGAAAGACTTCCTGGGGACTTCTTTGGATACAATCAAGCAAGCGGGTATTCATGATGCGCAAGTTGTTTTGGACCCGGGATTTGGCTTTGGGAAAACTCACGACGAAAATATTGAGTTGTTGCACCGCTTTGATGAGTTGAATGGATTGGGCTATCCACTGCTGGTTGGTACATCCAGAAAGCGTTTCATTGGTTACTATACCGACAGAGAGGTTGAAAACCGGGATATTGGCACTGCGGCGACCAGTGTTGTCGCACGCATGAAAGGTGGCGCGGTGTTTCGGGTACATGATGTTTCAATTAACAGGGATGCTTTGGCTATAGCAGATGCAGCCAGAACCGGGCGCGGGACTAACTAAATGTCTATTTATAAAATAACTTTGAAGAATTGCGCGTTTTTCGCGCGTCACGGGGTTTTCAATGAAGAAGAAACGCTTGGGCAACGCTTCTTTGTTGATGCCGTTCTTGATGTCGATGGCGGAAACAGTCTCACAGAAGATGAGATTGAGGGAACGGTCGACTATGGTCAGGCTTTTGGTGTGATAGAACGCATTATTACTGGTAAAAGGCGTTTTCTGATTGAGGCGTTGGCGCTTGAAACCGCAAAAGCCATTTGCTCAGAGTTTGCGATGGTTCGGCGAGCCGAAATTACTATTCGCAAACCCAATGCACCCGTTCAGGGAGTGTTGGATTACGTGGAAGTCACCATTGTCCATGAGCCAGACATTGCCGGATAGGGATAGCAAAAGCTCCGAAGTGTTTTTGGGGCTTGGTGGCAATATCGGCAATGTGCTCGAAAACATGGCACATGCGCTGCAATATCTGGATTCAGCCTCCTCAATTCGGGTGATCGATGTGTCCGGTGTCTACAAGACACCGCCATGGGGTGTGACTGATCAAGACTGGTTTTTGAATTGTTGTGCATCAATCGAGACAACACTCGCACCAACCGAATTGCTTGAAAAGTGCCTTGAAATCGAGATCAAGTTGAAACGAAAAAGGGTGGTGCGATGGGGCCCACGTTCTGTCGATATTGACATACTCGTCTTTGGTGATCTCGAATTGGAAACTGAAAATCTAAAAATCCCGCATCCGAGAATGCTTGAACGATCGTTTGTCATGCTGCCGTTGGCTGAAATTTCGCCAATGCTCCGCGTCAAGGAAAAAACGGCAATGGAATTAAGGCGGGAACTTCATGATCCAGATATCACGAAAGTCGATGTGGGGCCTGATTGGTGGCGTGCGGGGTCAGTTTCTGATTGAACCGGTCACAACTGCATCTGTTTTGCGCGCGAGATTCATCCCGATTACCGGCACCAATCGCCCTTCATGCTTTACTGAAATTGTTACCTTCAAAGCATTGGGATTGGAGAGGTTGGCAACCATGATGCCGCGCAGGTCATTTCTCTTGATGTCAGCAACGATACGGCCTCTGGTGTAGCGGCCGCCGGTCACATCCATGCCTTTGCCTTTTTCACCATCCAGAAACTGACCGGTGTAAGAGCCACCGGCTTTGAGGATCAGTGCGCTCATTGGCTGTGCAAATACACCAACGCGACAAGAGCCATCGACTTCCATCCCTGCCTTTTCAGCCGGGTTCGCGCCATCGAAGGTACAGACGAATTTGGTACCCTTGTATTTTCCAGCGACGATTTCTCCGGGGCCAGACCACTTGCCCTGAATTTCATTGAAGAATTTTTTGTCAGACGCCTGTGCACCAAATGTTGCTAACGCCGTCAAAAATGCAGTTGCCAGAATGGTTGAGAAACGCATGCACAATACCCTTTACCTGCTCGGTTAGAACATCGACCAAAATAGTTAACCAAGGGTTAGATGATCAGCAAGTATTTTAGCAAATCAAGGTGCAGTGATAACGATTTGTATCACTTCGATGATTTGGTGATGCTTGATGTTAAAGTGCTGACGGGATGATGCAATCTATCAAGATTCCCGCGCCTTTGCGCACATCACTCCAACTGCTGCAATCAAAGTCAATGACAGATACAGTTGCTGTAGGGTATCTGTACGCAATGGTCTCCAACAAATCCGGCTCACCATCGCCCGCCATGCTGGCCGCCAAGCTTCCACACATGGGATTGTGACCGATTATCATTATCGACTTCGCCCCTTCCTGTGCTTGAAGAAGGCCAATATAGTCATCGAGACCGCTGGAGTAGAGTTTTTCGGTAAATGTGATCTTCGCATCTTCAGGAATTACTGATGCGATGCCCGAGAGAGTTTGCCGTGTGCGTTCTGCACTGGAACAGAGAATTTCACCGGGCACATACCCTCTTGATCGCAAAACTGTGGAAACTTTTTCAAGGTCCAGATGCCCGCGTTCATTAAGTTCACGATCGAAATCACGTGCGCCGGGAGCTGCCCAGGAAGATTTTGCGTGGCGCATAACATAAAGTCTGAGCATGGAAACCCTTTGAATCATTTGCCGAGTTTCCACAATGGCTTGATGTGCAGTTCATGGCAAGTTGGTAATGGAATGAAGCTTCATTTCATATGATTGTCGCAGTCCTGATTTAGGCGACGTTCAACTTTACATCATTGTCCCAATTTCAACTTGAGAGAGGGGCGGATTCTGTCTATACACGGCGCACATAAGGGAGCTTGAAATGGGTATAGTTGAATTGGACATAAACTATCGTCCCAGCGAGGATGAGCCGTTTATGAATGATAAGCAAAAGGCTTACTTCAAGGCAAAGCTTGAGGAATGGAAGGCTGACATTCTCAAGGAATCTAAGTCAACCATCGCTACTCTGCAGGATCAATCAGACAAAATGCCTGATCAGGCTGACAGGGCATCTTCGGAAACAGACCGGTCAATTGAACTGCGTGCTCGTGATCGGCAACGGAAGTTGATCACAAAAATTGATTCTGCGCTCAAGCGTATCGAAGACGGTACCTATGGGTATTGCGAAGACACTGGTGAACCGATTGGTTTGAAACGTCTTGACGCCCGACCGATTGCAACTTTGTCTATTGAAGCACAGGAGAGACATGAGAGGCGCGAGAAAGTTTATCGCGACGATTGATCTTTATTCCTGTGACATAAGCAAAACAGGCCCGCCATTGAGCGGGCCTTTTTGTTGGCGTTGTTACACCCGTTTGATCGGGACAAGGAACCTTAGGCAGGTTCTTTGGTTTCATTTGCGAGTTCTGCAAGAAGTTTTTGCATTTCGTCGTCAGGCGATCCGGGCTCATCCTGGATTGGTATCCCAACTGCAATCTCTTCCGGAACCGAGTCTACGGTTTCTGGTTCTACAGCCACTTCAGGTGTGTCGAGATCTATTGATAACTCCTCGGAAGCAAGGGCGTCAGAGAGTGTTGCCTCGAGATCAGATTCATCGAGGTTGACCTCAAGATCAATTTTCTCTTCCAGCTCTATCGGCTCAGTAACCGGTTCTAGTTGTTCAACCACCTCTGCGACTTGTTCTGCAACTTCGGATGCTTCCGGGACTTGTTCAGCCACTGTATCAGGCACGGCGTCTATGGTCTCGGCAACCGCTTCAACATTTTCAGTGAACTCTGCGGTCACTTCTGCAGTTGAAGTGGTTACAGTATCTGTTGTTGTCTCAATAGCTGAATCCACCACTTCGGCTACTTCATTGGACACAACAGCGGCTCCACCAACAGCAGCGGTCGCTACGGCTGCTGCTGCAGGCACAATTGGCTCAGGCTCGGACGCTTTTTCTCGCGGTGCTTCGGCTATTGCGTTCCGTTGCTGTTCTTTAGTGTTTTCAACTGGGCTGGGCGATTCTGTAGATCGTGGCTTTTGTGAATTCTGGTTAGCCTGCGATTGTTGAGCCCGGATGATGCCGGTCTCTACCACAACATCAGTTGGTCCGCCGATCATTACCAGATGTTCGACATTGTCTCTGCGAGCTAAAACCAAGAACCTCTTGTCATCAACGGCTGTCACATCGGTTATGGACAATCTTGGCACCC
>JASJDO010000182.1 GCA_030065115.1 Rhizobiaceae bacterium
TCGCCGGGACCGGATGCGCACCATTCGTCAAAAAGACGGTCTTTCCGGATTCACCAAACGCGCTGAGAGTGAATATGATCCGTTTGGCGCAGCACACTCTTCAACCTCGATATCAGCGGGTCTTGGAATGGCCGTAGCGCGCGAATTGAAGGGTGGCGACAATAACGTGATCGCGGTCATCGGAGATGGCTCCATGTCCGCCGGCATGGCATTTGAAGCCATGAATAATGCAGGTGCCATGGATGCGCGCCTTATTGTCATTTTGAACGACAATGACATGTCAATCGCACCGCCAACCGGTGCGATGAGTGCATATCTTGCGCGGCTTGCAACTGGCCGGACCTATATGGGCGTACGGGAACTCGGCAAAAAAATGACCGCTTATCTGGGCAAGACCGTTGACCGTGCGATCACCCGTGCTGTGGAACATGCAAGAGGATACGTGACCGGCGGCACAATGTTTGAGGAGCTCGGGTTCTATCACATTGGGCCTATTGACGGGCATGATCTTTCAACACTAGTGCCCGTTCTCAAGAATGTTCGCGACAATGCCAAAGGTCCGGTACTGATCCATTGCATTACGCGCAAAGGTCATGGTTATGCTCCTGCGGAGGCTTCGGCTGACAAATATCATGGAGTTTCCAAATTTGATGTCGTGACCGGTGCACAGGCAAAAGCCACACCAAACGCGCCAGCTTATACCAAGGTGTTTGGCCAGACACTCGCGCAGGAAGCCGACCACGATGACAAAATTGTCGGGATTACTGCTGCGATGCCATCGGGCACCGGTATGGACATCTTCGGCAAGGCACATCCTGACAAAATGTTCGATGTCGGGATTGCAGAGCAACATGCAGTAACGTTTGGTGGCGGGTTGGCGACGGAAGGTTACAAGCCGTTTGTGGCAATTTACTCGACCTTCCTGCAGCGCGCTTATGACCAGGTTGTGCATGATGTGTCGATCCAGAACCTGCCCGTTCGTTTTCCCATAGACAGAGCAGGATTTGTGGGTGCTGACGGACCAACGCATGCGGGCGCTTTTGATACAACCTATCTCGCCACCTTGCCGAATTTCGTGGTGATGGCTCCCAGTGATGAAGCTGAACTGAAACACATGGTGCGCACAGCTGCGGCCTATGACGATGGACCAATTTCCTTCCGTTATCCTCGCGGAGAGGGCGTCGGCGTGGAAATGCCTGAACGCGGAGAACTTCTGAAAATCGGAAAAGGCCGTATTGTGAAAGAAGGAAACCGTGTTGCTCTGTTATCCTTTGGCACACGCCTGAATGATTGCCTGCTGGCGGCGGAGGACCTGGACGGATATGGTCTTTCAACCACTGTTGCTGACGCGAGATTTGCCAAGCCACTGGATGAAGACCTGATCAACCAGCTTGCAAAGAACCACGAGGTTTTGATCTCAGTTGAAGAAGGTTCTGTAGGTGGTTTTGGTTCTCATGTGGCCCAATACCTCACTTCGGTTGGGGCACTGGATGAGGGCAATCTAAGATTTCGGTCAATATTCATGCCCGATATTTATATGGATCAGGCAAGCCCGGATGATATGAACGGACAGGCAGGTCTAAACCGCGACGGTATCCTAAAGACTGTATTTGAAGCTTTGGGCAGAGAAATAAATGAGGCTATCCGGGCGTAAGACCTGGATCAATTCTGCATCAAAGACTTCAACTGAAGCTCTCTATCCGCTGCCTGCTCAGGCGTGATCGTCTTGCCGGTCTCAAGAAGTTTCTTGCACACCATATAGGTACGCGGGTCGTTTATCGCATCGACTGCCAGAAATTCATCTCCCTTGAAGTAGAAATGAGCTATTCCGCCTTCGCGTTCACCGGGTCGAACGACGATTTTGTCATATCCACGATTGAGACCGGCAATTTGAAGCTTCACATCATACTGATCTGACCAGAACCACGGGTAAGGACTGTATTCAATCGCCTCACCTGCAATGTTCTTCGCCGCGCATTCTGCCTGATCAATGGCGTTCTGAACAGATTCGAGCCGGGTCAGTTCACCCTTGTACTGGAATGCAGCGCAATCACCCGCTGCATAAATATCCGGGTTTGATGTCTGGCAATTTTCATTGACGACAATGCCCGTTTCCACAAGCAACCCCGCATCCGCCGCAAGTTCAGCATTGGGAATAATGCCTATGCCGACGAGAACAAAATCCACGTCAATTTCGATCCCATTGGACAAAACAGCTTTCACAATTTTCCCGTCATCGCCCTCGAAACGGTCAAGGCATATGCCTTCGTGAATGGTCACACCCTTGCGCTCATGAAGATGCCGGAACCAATCTGACGTTTGTTCACATGCAACGCGCTGCAAGATGCGGTCTGCTGCTTCCACAAGCGTCACGCTCAAACCTCGCGACGCGCACACCGCTGCCGCTTCCAAACCGATATAACCACCGCCTATGATGGCGACCCGTTTCCCTTCCACCAATTCTGATGACAAAACATCTGCATCAGCAAGGCTTCGCAACACATGAATGCCATCTAGATCACCACCGATGCCGGCAGGAAGCCGGCGCGCCCGCGAACCCGTTGTCAGAACCAACTGATCCCAGTCAAGTGAAGTGCCATCTGACAGAGTGGCCATTTTGGCTGAGCCGTCAACCTTGGTGACTGAAGTGTCTTTCAAGCACCTGACGTTGTTTTGTTCATACCATTCGTCAGGCCTGAGCAGGAGTTGTTCAGCAGTCATATCCCCAGTGGCATATTTCTTAGAAAGAGGAGGACGTTGATACGGTGCCACTGCCTCGTCCCCAACAAGGGTAAGTTCAGCGTTTTGATCAAGGCTGCGATATTTCGTCAAAAAAGAAGCAGCGGCCTGACCACCACCAATCACCAAAATTTTCTTCACCATGTTTTGTGCACCCGTTCGGCATTCAACTTTATTCGCATTCAAACCACATTAAATGCTGTTGTGGAATCCCGCAGTTTTTCATAAAGTTATTCCAAGTTTGCAATTTTGACGATTCAATTTGCATATTTTCACTTCGCATTGAGCGAATAAATATGCAGATATCCGTCCACAATTGATAAGCACAAGACATGAACAACATGTTGTTTAGTTGAGACCATATCAGTCGGTCTTCAACTTTTGGGAGGAAAATTAGGGCTATGGCTCCAAAGAATGCTGCGCAGGCTGCCGGGCAGCCAGTGAACTTTCCGCAATTTTTGCGTTTGAACGCTTCTCGCTTTTCTGATCGACCTGCATTCCGTCACAAGGATCACGGCATCTGGCAGACTTGGAGCTGGGCAGAAACCTACGAAGAAATCCGCGCCTATTCCATGGGTTTGAAAAGCATGGGCCTGAAATCAGGACAAAAGGTTGCGATCATTGGCCAGAACCGCCCAAAACTCTATTGGACATTTTGTGCAGTTCAAGCGGCAGGTGGAGTTCCTGTTCCAGTCTATGCCGATTCTGTTGCAGAAGAAATGTCCTACGTTCTTGAACATGCCGAAGTAGCAGTAGCGGTTTGTCAGGATCAGGAACAGGTCGATAAAATCCTCTCTATCAAAGACACCCTGAAAAAGCTCAAGCACATTCTCTATGACGAAACTCGTGGATTGCGCGATTATGAGGTCAAGAATCTGCATTCGATCGATGCCATTCAGGAAATGGGCAAAGAAGCACTGGCGAAGGATGGTGACAGTGACTGGATTGCCGGGTTCGACAAGCTGGGTGGCGATGACCTCGCAGTCATGCTCTACACCTCAGGAACAACAGGTCGCCCGAAGGGTGTAATGCTGTCTTATGATAACCTGGTGAAGTCAGCAAAAAACGCGAACAAATTCGACAAATTGGATGAAACCGACGAGATCATTGCCTACCTGCCATTGGCTTGGGTAGGGGATCATGTCTTCTCCTATGCGCAATCCTATACGGCAGGCTATTGCGTCTGTTGCCCGGAAAGCCCTGAAACAGCCGATGATGACCGCAGGGAAATAGCACCAACATATTTCTTTGCTCCCCCGCGGGTTTTCGAGGTTCTTTTAACCCAAATCACCGTACGCATGCAGGATGCCGGAAAAACAAAACAACGCATGTTCGATTACTTTATGGATCACGCCAGAAAAGTTGGCGAACCTATCCTGAACGGTGAAAGTGTTGGCCTGATGGATCGGGTCAAATATGCGATTGGCGAGTTTTTGGTCTATGGCCCGCTTAAAAACCGCATGGGCATGACGAAAATGAAGGTTGGCTACACTGCTGGTGAGGCGATTGGGCCGGAGATTTTCCGTTTCTACCGTTCGCTGGGGTTAAACCTCAAGCAGCTTTACGGTCAAACAGAAGCGTCAGTCTACGTGTCAGCTCAGCCTGATGGGCAAATCCGTGCCGACACTGTTGGCACACCATCGTTGGATGTTGAGATCGAGATCGCTGACAATGGGGAAGTGATGTATCGTTCGCCGGGTGTTTTTGTCGGATATTACAAGAATGACAAAGCGACCAAGGAAACGAAAACCAAGGATGGCTGGGTTCATACCGGCGATGCGGGCTTCATCGACAATGAAGGACATTTACGAATCATAGACCGGGCCAAAGACGTAGGCAAACTGAAAGACGGCAGTTTGTTCGCTCCGAAATACATTGAAAACAAGCTCAAGTTCTTCCCTAATATCCAGGAAGCAGTTGCGTTTGGAGACAATCGCGACCGCTGCTGCGTTTTCCTGAATATCGACCTCACATCGGTTGGCAACTGGGCGGAACGCAACAATGTTTCCTATGCTTCTTATCAAGAACTCACACAGCACCCTGAAGTCATGAAAATGATGGGAGAACATGTGCGTGAGGTAAACGAGGATCTGTCCAAGGAAGAGATGATGGCTGGTTCGCAGATTCATCGCTTCCTTATTCTTCATAAGGAACTTGATCCCGATGATGGTGAGATGACACGAACCATGAAGGTTCGACGCTCCTTTATTGCCGATCGGTATGGTGAGTTGATCGAGGCGCTTTACGACGGTTCGGAAGAAAAGCACATTGAAACCGAGGTTGTTTTCGAAGATGGCCGCAAAGGCAAGATTTCCGCAGACATCAAAATTCAGGATGCTCCGGTTTTTGCCAGCGCAGCTGCCAAGGAGGCCGCAGAATGAACGCGCATGATACTTCCCTCCACGGTAGAAAAGATGACGGCGTCGCCATCGGTGATGTGCTGTTGCATGTTGATAATATTTCGCTGTCGTTCGGTGGTGTGAAAGCGATTACTGACGTTTCGTTTGACGTTCGCAAAGGAGAAGTGAGGGCCATCATTGGTCCGAACGGCGCCGGCAAGACTTCAATGCTGAACGTGATCAACGGTTTTTATCACCCTCAGGAAGGCACGATTACGTTTCGGGGCGAAAAGCGACGCAAGATGAAACCTTATCAGGCAGCATCCAGTGGCATTTCGCGAACTTTCCAGAACGTGGCGCTTTTCCATGGTATGTCGACACTCGATAATATTATGGCCGGACGTACGCTGAAGATGCACAAGAATTTTTTCTGGCAGATGTGGCGGTATGGTCCAGCACTTCAGGAAGAGATCGAACACCGTAAAGTGGTTGAAGAAATCATCGACTTCCTGGAAATCGAGGCTATACGCAAGGAACCTGTGGGCACATTGCCTTATGGTTTGCAGAAGCGGGTGGAATTGGGTCGCGCATTGGCTGCTGAACCTGACCTTCCTTTGCTCGATGAACC
>JASJDO010000183.1 GCA_030065115.1 Rhizobiaceae bacterium
GAACTGAAGACGAATTGCTGATGTCGGTTCTGTCAACGAATACAGCTTCTCGCCGTGTAATCGAAAAATGCGGTGGCAAGTTCTGGAAACGCGATACCAATTTTTCCAGCTTTTTCGAGAAAGATATGGACGTGGATCACTTCCGTATCACGCGTGAAAACTGGATGGGCGCGATCGCCGCCTGAGGTTTGGTTAAGATCGGGGGATAATACATATGAAATTTCTCGATCAAGCCAGAGTCTATATCCGATCCGGTGACGGCGGCGCGGGTGCTGTTTCATTCAGACGTGAAAAATACATTGCCTTTGGTGGTCCCGATGGCGGCGACGGTGGCAAAGGTGGCGATGTTTGGATTGAGGCGGTCCAGGGTCTCAACACCCTGATTGACTATCGCTACCAACAGCATTTCAAGGGAAAGACGGGCAATCACGGCATGGGACGCAACCGCAATGGTGGTGCGGGTGACGATGTGGTGCTCAAGGTGCCTGTTGGAACGCAGGTTTTTGAAGAAGACAATGAAACGCTGATCGTTGACCTGGACACATTGGGTCAACGATACCGTCTTGCTAAAGGTGGTAATGGTGGCTTTGGCAATGCGCATTTCAAGTCCTCTACGAATCAGGCACCAGATCATGCAAATCCGGGTCTGGAGGGGCAGGAGCGCTGGTTGTGGTTGCGCCTGAAGCTGATTGCTGACGCGGGGCTGCTGGGGCTGCCAAATGCGGGTAAGTCTACGTTTCTATCGAGTGTAACCGCTGCGCGACCCAAGATCGCCAATTATCCCTTCACCACGTTACACCCAAATCTGGGTGTTGCGAATGTGGATGGTCGTGAATTCATCATCGCCGATATTCCGGGCCTGATTGAAGGCGCGCATGAGGGTGTGGGGATCGGAGATCGTTTTTTAGGGCACGTCGAACGTACACGTGTTTTGCTGCATCTTGTTTCTGCCAATGAAGAAGATGTGGCGGAATCCTATAAAATCATTCGCGGTGAACTTGAAGCCTATGGCGCGGGCCTTGTCGATAAACATGAGATTGTTGCCTTGTCGCAAGTCGATGCACTAACGGATGAAGTGCGAGCTGAAAAACTCGCGGAACTTGAGAAGGCATGTGGATCAAAACCGATTGAACTTTCTTCTGTTAGCCGAGAAGGTCTGGAGCACACGTTGCGTTTGATGATTTCAGCGATCGAAGCGGACAAGGAAAGCGAGGAAACGCCTGCCGAAAAGAAGCCGGGAGACTGGCTGCAATGGTAGATATTGCCTCATACAACCGCATTGTCATCAAGATTGGTTCTGCTCTTCTGGTCGACCGTGCTTCTGGTTTGAAGCGGGATTGGCTCAATTCGCTTGCCGATGATGTTGCAATGCTGCGCTCTCAGGGTGCTGAAGTGCTGCTGGTTTCCTCAGGTGCCATTGCTCTGGGACGCAGGCAGCTTGGCCTGCCAAATAGAGGGTTGAAACTGGAGGAGAGCCAGGCTGCTGCTGCGACCGGTCAAATACTTCTTGCGCGGGCATATTCTGAAGCACTTGGAAAACATGACTTACAAGCAGGGCAAGTGTTGTTGACACTGGGCGATACCGAAGAACGTCGACGGTACATCAATGCGCGTGAGACGGTTTCCACCTTGTTGAAGCTGGGTGTTGTACCGATCATCAATGAGAACGATACGGTTGCCACATCAGAAATTCGATACGGTGACAATGATCGTCTGGCGGCGCGTGTCGCTACAATGGTGAGTGCGGACTTGCTTGTTCTGCTTTCCGATGTAGACGGGTTTTATTCTGGCCTTCCGGGTAAGGATGCAGAGGCCAGACGGTTTGACCGGATCGAGAAGATCACGCCCGAGATTGAGGCTATGGCTGGTGATGCCGGCACTGAGCTCTCAAAAGGTGGAATGGTCACTAAACTGGACGCTGCTAAGATCGCCACGGAAGCAGGAACAGTGATGGCAATCACGTCTGGCAAGCAGACCAATCCACTGCAATCACTTTTTGAAGGCGGCGCGGCGACATGGTTCGACGCAAAGGATAATCCGGTGACTGCGCGCAAAAAGTGGATTGCAGGCCAGATGGAATTTTCCGGCAAGCTGATTATTGATGATGGCGCGGCGAATGCACTTTGCTCGGGCAAAAGCCTGCTTCCTGCTGGTGTCAGAGAAGTTTTTGGAAACTTCGCCAGAGGAGATGTGATTTCAGTCCACAGTCTTTCCGGCAAGGAACTGGGATGTGGGATCAGTTCCTATGATATGGAAGATGCGAAAAAAGTCCTTGGCAAGCGCAGTGACGAAATTGAAGCTTTGCTGGGTATGACAGCACGCGGAGCGATGATACACAGGGATAATCTGGTCTTGAAAACAAGCGTACAGGAAGTGGAGCGCGACGATGCTTGAGGCGGTAGAAGAGGATAACGTCATTGAAGTGATGGCAGAGATTGGCCGGAACGCCAAAACTGCCGCTACTGCGCTTGCCACCGCAACGCCGGAACAGAAAAACCATGCTCTCAATGCGACCGCGATGACTTTGCTGGCGCAGTTGCCCGACATTCTTGAAGCGAATGAAAAAGACATGATAGCTGCGAGGGCCAGCGGCATGGCCTCATCGTTTCTTGATCGGCTGCAACTGAATGAAGAGCGTGTTGTTGCAATAGCCGATGGTGTGCGAGCGATTGCCGATCTTGACGATCCGGTCGGCGCTACCATAGCCGAGTGGGATCGCCCAAATGGCCTGAAAATTGAACGTGTGCGCACTCCCTTGGGAGTAATTGGGGTGATTTTCGAATCTCGTCCCAATGTAACAGCGGATGCGGGAGCGCTTTGCCTCAAGTCTGGCAATGCTGTCATCCTGCGTGGCGGTTCGGATTCCTATCATTCTTCCCGTGCCATTCACGCCTGTATTGTAGCCGGGTTGATGGAGGCTGGGCTTCCAGCAGATGCAGTGCAAATTGTACCGACTACGGACCGTGCTGCAGTGGGCGAAATGTTGAAGGGACTTGATGGTACAGTCGATGTGATCGTGCCTCGGGGTGGACGCAGCTTGGTTGAGCGGGTTCAAACTGAGGCGCGTGTGCCGGTTTTTGCGCATCTGGAAGGGCTGTGCCATGTCTATGTAGACAAGTCTGCCAGTCTTGAAATGGCTTGTGATATTATCGTCAATTCAAAGATGCGCCGCACCGGAATATGCGGCGCGGCTGAAACGCTATTGCTCGACAAGGCGGTTGCAGAGACGCATTTGAAACCGGTCTTGGATGCACTTGAAAAATCACAATGTGAATTGCGTGGTGACGCAGGCGTGGTTCTTTTGTTTCCGCAGGCGGGTCAGGCAAATGAAGATGATTGGTCAACTGAATATCTTGACGCCGTTTTATCGGTGAAACTGGTCGATGGGGTTGAGGGGGCGATAGAGCACATTCGCCAATATTCATCCAATCACACTGAATGTGTGATCGCTGAAGATACGGAAGTTGTAGAGCGGTTTTTCAATGAGGTAGATTCAGCAATTTTGCTTCATAACGCATCCACGCAATTTGCAGATGGTGGTGAATTTGGCATGGGCGCTGAAATTGGTATTGCGACCGGTAAAATGCATGCGCGTGGACCTGTGGGTGTGGAGCAACTGACCAGCTTCAAATATCTGGTGCGCGGCAGCGGGCAGACACGTCCTTGAGTTTTGATGCGTCGCTTCAGCCATACCTCAAAATGCCGGCTGGCGGAGATGGCGCGCGCATCGGTTTGTTTGGTGGATCGTTCAATCCACCGCATGAGGGGCACCTCAATCTTTGTGAATTGTCGCTAAAGCGTTTGAAGCTTGATCAAATCTGGTGGATCGTTACGCCTGGCAATCCGCTGAAGGATACATCCGAACTGCCGCCTTTGAGCGAGCGCATACAGCTTAGTGAAGATATGATCGAAGACCCGCGTATCAAGGTGACGGCCTTTGAAACACGTCATAAGGTACGATTTACGGCTGATACTGTGCGTCTGGTCAAGAAGCTCCGGCCACGGCAGCATTTTGTCTGGTTAATGGGCGCGGACAATCTTGCCAGCTTTCACAAATGGCAAGATTGGCGCGGGATAGCGGACACTTTGCCGATTGCGGTGATTGATCGTCCGGGCTCAACGCTTTCTTATCGTTCGGCGCGGGCAGCGCTTGCCCTTTCAAGATACAGGGTAGACTCCGACGATGCTCCCATGTTAGCCACTCTGCCAGCACCAGCATGGACGTTTATTCATGGGCCGAGAAGCTCGTTATCGTCCACTATGCTGCGTAACCGGCAGAAAATGCAGGAAAAATCACGGTAGAGATACGAGTTTGGTTTTGACCCTACAAAGTGTCTTGAAACCATCACAGAATCAGAACTATTCTATTGGTGTCGGCCCAAAACACGTTACGGGCCATCAACCAATGCTTAGCGAGAGGGATACACTGACTACAGCTATGCAAACATCGGGTGCCACGAGCACACGAAAACAAAACGCCAAGACAGCGATTGCAGCAGTTGAAGACGTTTTGAAAGCGGTGACGGACAGCCTTGAGGACTCCAAGGCGGAAGAACTTGTCACCATAGACATCAAGGACAAATCAGCACTTGCTGACTATATGGTCATCGCTTCAGGGCGATCGAACCGTCATGTTAGTGCCATTGCCGATCACTTGCTGCGCGAGCTCAAGACCAGAGGCATGGGCAGCTCCAAGGTGGAAGGTCTCGACAGTGCAGACTGGGTGCTGATTGATACGGGCGACGTTATTGTTCATCTGTTCAGGCCGGAAGTACGTGAGTTTTATGCGCTTGAAAAAATGTGGCAGATGCCTGCTTCGGAAGAAGTGAACTAAAGGCAGGAACACATGCGCCTTCAGATTTTGGCGGTCGGCAAGATGAAGGCCGGACCGGATCAAGAACTTTATGCGCGGTACGCGGACCGGATCTCGAAATCTGGCAAGGGGCTGCATCTTAACGGTCCCGAGCTGGTTGAAATACCTGAATCCCGCCAAAGCGATGTGGCGGGCCGCAAGGCTGATGAGGCAAGTTTACTCTTGGAGAAATGCGATGATGGCGCGCGTATTTTTATGCTCGATGAACATGGCAAGGACCTGACCAGCGTCGAGTTTTCAAATCTTATCCGTTCTGAACAGGAATCAGGCACAGGGACACTGGCCTTTGCCATTGGTGGGCCAGATGGGCATGGCGAAGCACTTGCTGATAAAGCTGTTCGAAAGATCAGGTTTGGTGCGATGACCTGGCCGCACCAAATCGCACGAATATTGCTGGCGGAGCAGGTTTATCGAGCCATGACGATACTAAGCGGGCATCCGTATCATCGGGTGTGAGGAACTCCCTTCGTCTTATTTGATCTGCGGAACGACACATCACTGTTGATATGATTCCCATAACCAGTGTTTCGGCATTTGATCCCGCACGCGGGAACGAGAGGACGTGGACGTTTTAGGAATTGCTCGACACATAAAGGGCAGTATTTGACTTGCTTTTGTTGGCGGGGTGTGGACTTCTGTCTCAGTTTGATTTGGAGGAAAATGCTGAATGATCGATTCAACGATGTTAGTGGCCTATTCGCTGATTGTCCTTGGTTTTGTGTTCATTCCCGGACCTGCCACTTTGCTCACCGTGGCGCGGGCAACGACTTCTGGCACAAAGGTCGGCATTGCAACCGGCGCAGGAGTAAC
>JASJDO010000037.1 GCA_030065115.1 Rhizobiaceae bacterium
AATTGCATGAAGCTTACACCGCACTGGTGCTTACCTATGGCGGGAATAAGACGCCGGACCAAAGGCGTAGAATAAGATATAGCGCAAATCGTATCAAGAAGGAATATGATCGTGTTAAACGACGGACGCCGAGTAAGACATATGCTGATGTGGCACGCAACCTACAGTCAGCGGCAGGGCGTTTGAAGCGAATAAGAAAAGATCGCATCAAGATGGCAAACAGTATGATTGAACCGACGAGAATTCTAAACTCCATTACCGGAGTGTTGAAGTTGATCAATATTCCTTAACTCAGCTCAGGTTGGCCGAATTTGTTGAATTTTGAATTATTTGCTATATTTTTTATATAATTCAAAATCTTATGGCGCACCCAAGTTCGATCGACGTTCTTAATATGCTTGTAGAAGCGGGTCTTGAGCGAGAAAAGGCGGAGCCACTCGCTAAGGAAATTCTTACCCGAACCGAGGCGAAGGAAACGCTAGCCACAAAGTCAGATCTTTGGCGTGTGGCACTAACTCAAACTGGTGCGACGATTGCTGGTGTAGGTGTTCTAATAGCGTTGTTGGGCGCAGTCTAATTCTCCGTCATTTGTGAAATGCAGAAATGAGTTTCCGGCACTACGCTGAGGATGTCTTTGTCCTTAACTCTGGATTAGGCGGAAGTTGTCGCGTCAGCAAAGTTCATTCGTCCCCCCAAGTCTCGCCATATGGAATTGGTGTATATGGCTATACCCCAAAGGCAAGTGCATAAGAATGACAGAAATACGAGACGCCATATAATCAAAAGCCAGATATCGAGTGCGATTATTGCCTTTAAGTTGTTCGCGGCTGAAGCAAAATCTGAAAACAACGCGATCGTAAGCGTGATCGCTGGCGCCGCAATAACACCAAGCCCTAATTTTCTAAGAAAACTCTGCTCTACAGGGACAATAAAGACAACCGAATGGCGTAGCGCTGGCAGGTACTCTTTTATTTGATCATATAGATTGTCATCTCTAATGAGATTGTTGAGTTGGTTGATTGAAAACACGATCCAAATCGATGAGAACAGCAAAAAAATCCCACACACAATATTGAGGTCATTTGATGGAATGCTCACACCAATAATCGGAACCAAAACCGACCTCAACTTGTGATCTTTCAGGGAATTTTTTGCGAAATCCACTCTTGATTTGTGTTTGCTGAATTCACGCAGAAGGTCGAAGTGTTCATCTGCATCTTCCCCAACGGTCTTTCTCAATTCCTCCAAATCTGATTCAGCTTTTTTGAGGTTTTTTTCGTGTTGATAAATTCTGACATATGCATGCTGCAGTTGTGTTTTGTCGATTGAAAACGTCTCCAAGTATCCGTTAGCTACAACAAGAGCGCAAAGAGATAAGTTGATGAAAATAATAGTACGAATTCTAGAAAGCGCATTGTTTACATTGGTCAAAACTATCTCTGTCGAAATTTTGTCAGACATTATTTCCCCCAAAATTACTAGTCAGCCCTGTAAAGTATCACAAATTTAGTAAGGGTGTAGATACTAAAGTCTTCTATTTATCTGGTATTCCTTTTTGTAGTTTCGCAATAACGGACTTTCGAAGAGAAAAGTTAGTAGGTTTTTGGGTGGTTGGAACGGTGTCCTGAATTCACTTGCCACGCCAAAGGCGAGATAGGAGCATTTGCCAATTTCGTCTTCAACGATTGGCATTGTTCGCTTGATGTGATCTTGCGAAACCGTGATGTTCAGTACCACGAGTGGGCAACTTAACCCGTAGTGTTTTTTGTACATTTTCTTGCCGACAAATTCTGCATATTGTTTGATGTTTCGTCGTGCAGACTTCCGATATGGCGTCGCCGGATCGTTCGGTTCAGTATTTCGATCTGCTTCCAACGCGTAGGCGATATAGCCTTTGCCGTATCGAATGGCGAACAGGGCATCGGGGATCAGCTTGCAGCTATGACGTTTGCCTTTCCATTTGAATGGAACGTTCACAGCCAGCGAATTGGTGATCTCGTGCCCAGGAACATAGGTGTAGCCATTTCGCGTGCACAGGATATGGATTGAGCTGGTGATGCAGGAAACCATAAATTGATGCACCCAAGGGCCAGTAGGGCGATGCGCATCAATCCATAGTCCATTTCGTTTGAGATAGGCTTTGCCTTTTTCGGTGAGATCATAAATGTGATGGTTGCCATCGGCGCCGGCTGTCTCACGTTGTTGACGAGGCTTGTGGATCATTTGACCATCGAAGAGCTTGCGTAGTTGGCGGCTGCTGGTTTGGGCACATTTGTGCGTATCAGCGGTTAGCTCATGCAGATACTTGCTGGAGGCAAGCCCGTGCAGGTTGAGAAACTGCATCCAACGAATTTGTCGTGCGTCTGGATGAAAGTTTGGAATCGGATTTTTTGTGTGGGTCGAGAAGAGCCAGCGACCCAAGCGATCATGGGTTTTCATGACAACTATTATAACGTGTCGGATGGCTCTATGTCGTGATCCTCATTTTGGCTCATTGTTTCTTCTGGATCAGATTTTTGCTCTTGATCCGGCTTTTCCTCGTCTTCAAATTCCGGGCCGTAGTGATATTCCATGTCTTTGCGAAGCGCTCTCAGGTTTGTGCGTTTCTCCAGATGCGACAACGGGTCGGCGTCCGCACGAATGGAAACGGCATCCATGTCACCACTTGAAAACGCGAAGGTGTAGCCGGGCAGGGAAGTGAGGAAATCAGCTCGACATTGCATACGCGGTGCGACCCGTTTGGCGTCACCCATGCCGACTTTGCTGACGATCTTGGTTGAGGTGTTGCCGATCAGCGTATCGGATATCCCAGCCTTATTTGCTCTGCTGAGATCCTGCGTTGCCAGCACCATTCCGACCTTGGCTTTGCGGGCCTGTAAGAGCATGGCTTCAAGTTTGTCGTCGAAGAGTTCATGAGCTTCATCAATGAAAAAATAGACCGGCTTGTCGAGTTTCTTGGTGCGCAAGCGCTGGAAACAGGCTTGAAGGGCTTGGGCCACAAAGAACCGACCAAAGGTACGGCTGTCATCGCTTAGGAGACCCCGATTGGTGTGGAGCAGGATAAGTTTGCGTTCGAGCACTTCCTCGTAGAAATCAAAGGTGTTCTCTTCGGTTCCAAAGATACGTCGGAAAGTCGCTTGCCGGGTGAGGCCATCTAGGCGGTAGGCAAGTTCCTCGCGTGTGCTGTCATAGATGCCACGTTTTTTGGAACCGGTCTCGCGATTGAGTTCATTGTTGAAAAACTTCTGTGACGTTTCGTCGAGCGTGTCGATCACGTCGGCATAGTTGAACGGATCGCGCAGCACGTCCTTGAAGGTTTGGACATTGGCATTGGGGATGGCAAAGACGAGATGGCAGCAGTGATGAAACAGCGTATCCTGTTTTGAGGTCATTTCTGCTTCGATTAGATGCTCAACAACAAACTTCATCAATGAGACTTTGTTGTTGATGATGGCTTCGTCTTTGAGATCAGCCGGGTCGCAATCGAATGGGTTGAGCGCCAGTTGATGTTCTGGCGAAATCCAAGTGACGTCTTCTTCTTTGAGTTCGAGATGTGCCAGCTCTTCAATTAATTGTGTCTGACTATCCATGACGACGACACAGCAGTCTTCTTCGAGAAGCTTGGCAATCATGTGTTTGAATAGGGTGGTCTTTCCAGCTCCAGAACCGGCAAGGATCAAGGTATGGGCAGCTCGGTTTTCCCATTCCACTTCGACATGTTTGAATTCAAGGTCGAGCAGCGGTGTGTCTTTGAGATAATCCCATGGGCAATTATCGCCGCGATAGTCACTTGGTAGAACGCAATGTTGTTCGTTGAAATTGCGATCCAGGATGGTTCGCAGGTGCTTGAAATGATGGTGGTCGCCAAAGAACGCGCGGGCGAGATCATCAATCTCGTCATTGTTGAGATAACGCCGGGCTGAAAAGAATCCGTTTTCTGACGGTGTGGCATCAAACGGTTTGAGCGCGTCCACCAATTCGCGTTTGAAGCTCTCAACGTCACCCCTGTCATGGGCAATGTTGATGAAGCGTTTGAGCTCGTCACGATACCGTCCACCCTCAATGCCGGTCACAATCGGCGGTGGGGGGGAGGGCGCTTGATAGCCTTCCATCCGAAACAAGATCATCGCCGTCTCGCGAAGCTGCGGATCATCGAAGTTTGCTTCCACAAAATCTGCAAACTCATCTTCGGTGATCGGGGATATTTGTTTTGCCTGATCATAGAGCTGATGGGTTTCCGCAATCTCCGCTTGTTCCACGTTTCGTTTTGAATTGGGCGAGTAATGGGAATAGATTACCATTCCCACTGACACCGCGATCCCCAATGGTATGATCAGGATCAACCCAAATACGAAGGCGGCGATCAACGCCGCCAACAACATGAAACCGGCGACGAAGCTTAGAAACCCATCGATTTCGTTGCTCATCAGAGTTCGAAACTATCAGCGCTGCCGGTTTCCTTATTGCCTTCCAAATAGGCTTTGGCGAGAGGCAGGATGTCGGACTTCAGTTCGTCGGCATAGTTTTTTGCTTCGATGGGTGTTTCAAAAAAGTAGGTATCCGGGCCGCGCATGAGTTTGCGGAACGTTAAGTGATACCCAAGCGCATCGACGCCAGACGTAGCGGCAATTGCAACCTTTTTCACGAGACCTCGATTGGCGACTTTATCGGCATCAACATCTGCCGGTATGCCTCGCTCCATCAGGATCGTGAGTTCCAGATCACGTTCTCTGATGATTGCTTGTTCTTCATCATTGAACCCAACGGCGAGTTCAACGCCATGCAAGGTCTTCTTGAATACAAGTCCTTGTTTCTTTTCTTTATGAGAAATATCAATTTTCATTTTTCCCTCCACACGAATTAGATAAACTATTCTCTACTTCGCCCCTTCTACGAGCGTAGAAATGGCGGGAATTCTAGACAATACGGTTTTTATAATTTCGAGAGTTAGGGTAAAGTTTCGTGGTTACTTGGTTAATCGGCTTGCCGTGTGGCGTCATGATCCGCGTCTCAAACGGGGCCAATTCATATAGAAATTTCCGAGTGTTATCCCATTCGAAGAGTTCTTCGAGATAAAGCGCGTCGGTGAGGCCAACACGGAACATGATCCAGTTACCGACGCTTCCGAAAACTGCCTCGCGGAGTTTTCCGAGCTGATGAAGATGTTGGATTGACAGCGTGATTGAAACATTTCGCTTGCCCAATGTGCCGAGCATATGGGCCATTGTTTGGCCGATCAAGTGTTGGCAATCTGGCAGGTAGAGATGAAAGGGCGGAATGCCTCTTCGTCGCTGGGCGATGGCATTGAGTTGGGCCAGCATCAGGCTTGCGATGGTGCGGGATTTACTGAGACCAAATTCGGATTGTGGGATTTTGAGAAGGATGATTTTCCGCTCATTCATTGCTCGGTTGAAATCAAACATCGGTTTGGATTGGCCGAGAATGTTACGGATACGCACATCGGATACGAACCGTTCCAGTTTATTGATGGTGGATTTGGTGATGACGTTTTGCTCTCGGTGGTCGAGGTTGGCAAAGTGCTCGCGCCAATAGGCGCGAATGATTTCATCTTTGACCGATGCAGTAATTTTCTTCCGCGTCTGTTCTGAAACCAACATTTGATACATGTCGAGAATGGTGCCACCGGGAAAATCGAGCGTGGCTCTAGCAGCATTGTAAATTGTGCGGTCCATGTCCGGGGTTGTGGCATCCTCATACCCCCAGATTGATTTGAAGGCGTCGACAAACATGTCTGCGATGGTTGCATCGTAATTGTTGCCGGTGCCGACAAACGGATTGACCGCGACGGGAAAATCCGTGTCGGCCAGATCAAGCAGCACCACATCTCGGATCCGTCTCTTTGGAACTGTAGAGAGAATAGTATCGGTATCTGTACCGTCGAGATCGACATGAAAAAGGCCAGCGTCTTGCTCGATATCAGACTGTACCAGTTGATTGCAGAGATTGGATTTTCCTGAACCACCCTGACCGATGATCAGGGTGTGGCGAAAGCCGTAGGGTTGTATGGTTGATGTGATCTTGTGAATTGGTGGGTGCATAGTTTGCTCAGGTCAGCACCGAGACTAAGAAAACCGCGTTTGTTCGCCACGGCAATTCAATCAGGATGCTGACATGAAAGAACTAAGGCCGGTTTCAGTATACAGAACTTGTACAAGGTATTGTTGAACGGTTCCGCTCACTGTCGTCTGCCGTTCGTCGGCATGACTGCATGGAAATAAGATCGGTCGGGTGTCCGTCCGTGTCCGTTAGCCTTGTCCTTATGAAATAAGGCAAGGTTATTTATATGCAGTCATGGCATGGGCCTGACGACATGTGATGCGGAATGAGTAGAATTGTAGCTGTATTTGTCCACACACACAGAATACACATACTTAGTGTGGATCAGTATATACCAAAAAAGAATTTGTGTTTAACGCATTTCAATCGTTTAATAATCAAACATTGGAACTGCAAAAAAAATTTTGTGAGGTGAATTATGGCTCTTAGCAAAGAAGCCTTAAATCAAATAGATGAGTACATTTCGAACCGAGATCAGAATTTTGAAGCTAAGCAAACTTTGAAAATTCGTGAAGAAATACAAATATATCAGGACAAAATTGAGAGCGACAGACGCACTAGAATGCAATTTATTGCAGCATTGGGTGGTGTGTCTTTGGTAGCGATTCTTGGGCTGGCCTATAACAGTATTGTCAACTCTGCTGAGCAGGTGTCTAGGGGAGCTGTTGAAGAAGCATTAGAAAGGGTGGAGACAGCAGAAAAACGTTTGGAAAGTTCAGCCAAAGAATTTGATGCACTTCGAGCACAAATTACAAATACATTTGATTTGGTTGAAGGAATGAAAGTTGAAATTCGGGAACTAGTTGGCGATGTGGAAACATCACTTGCGCGTGTTAAGGCGGCAGAAGGCGGAGTTAGTGTAGCTAACGAATTAACTAGAATTTATAGGGTAATGTTTGAACTACAGACCCAAATTTCGGATGGTCAGAGGCATGTCGAGCCTGCCGGGCCAACTGTAGGCGAGCTGTTTCCAGATTTTAGCGGTGCGACTAATGTTCAAGAAACTGAGGGAATCACAGAATGAAAGTATTTGATAAGCTCTTGCTACTTATTGTCCTGACGTTCGTTACATTGGGAGCCCCCCCAAGTTTCGGGCAAGGTTTTAGAGTGAAAGATTGTATTTTTCGCCTAAGTGAAAAAACAACTGCATTTGAGTTAGTGGATTGCCTTCGTTCTCTTGCGATCGTAATTGAGGATTATGAATTTGAGATAGATCGTTTGAAAGATCAAACATCGAGACTCTCTAACTCCCAAATTCCAAGCGGAGCAGTCTTAGCATTTGATTTACCGGCTGGCTGTCCAGCGGGTTGGAGGCCTTACCTACAGGCTGCTGGTCGCACGATAGTAGGTTCTGGGAATGGAAATTCCCAGGGAGGAGTTTTTCTTTCTGAAAGAAGATTATCAGAAACTGGAGGTCAAGAGAAAGTTGCTCTTGATTTGTCTGAATTGCCCAAACACTCTCATGGGCCGCCCGAGGGGTACGCCCATATATTTCAGAAGTTTCCAAACACGGTAAAAAATCCAGCTGGTTTTGTACTTGCCCAAGATAAGGATGTCGGCCAGCCTACAGAGCGACATGGAAGGATAGACATATTTCCGCAAGCAAATTTTGTTGGTGGCGGTCGTGCTCATGAAAATATGCCGCCATTCCTAGTTTTGCATTATTGTCGTAAAGAATAGAATCAACAACGAATAGTAAAAGGACGGCTTAATAGCCGTCCTTTTTGCTCCGTCACCGGAGCAGTCGCGAGTTACATCTCCGACGCGGCGTTTTCCTCAATCCAGTCAAGGATCGCGTCCTCTCTCCAAAAGGCTTTCTGCCATGTACCGTTTCCACCGATGTGAAATCGTTTGGGAAAGATACCGGCATGTTCCCACCTTTGAAGGGTCGCGGGACTGACTGGTATAAGTTTCAACACCTGCTTCTTTGAAAGTAGGCTCATCGCAATACTCCTTGGTTAGAAGCATCGCGATGCTTATGAGTGACAAGCTCATGAGCAAGGGTAGGCTAACCAGAATTATTTCGACTGGCAAGATCACCATAGTGCATCGTTTTGCGTCACCGGCAGAAAATTAGCGGAATAATGGGGCAATCAAGAACAGGTTGCTGCGAGCCATTTTTCATATTTGTCACATGCTTGGCGCATTTCATCCATGTAGCCATAGCGATTGTACACAGCGGCGACGCCAGAAATCGTGCCGGACACATGGTTAAGTAGTTTCTCAATTACATGGATGGGGGTGCCCAAGCGAGCATGGTTGGTAGCGAAGGTGCGGCGCAGGTCGTGATATGTCCACCCGGTGACCCCAGCCGCTTCATCCAGCCGCGCTTTAGATTTGCTCCAGCCCTGCCAAGTCACCGGCTGAAAATAGAGCAGTGTCAGGGCACCGACAGGAAATGAGTGCGAGCGGCTGTTCTTGGTGTGTGCACCATCAATGTGCGCCACGTCCTCGGCAATTTCCATATGCGGAATTTCACCTTTACGTTGTCCAGTGAGGATCATTAGGCGAACGTATGTGCCGAAATCGTCATTTGGCAATGCATGCCAAATGGATACAAGTTCCCGATCATCCAACACCCGTTAGCGGTGATTGACGCGTCCTGTGTTGCGTAGACCGGCGATTGGGTTGAATTCGATATAGTCTTGTTGAACACACCAATTGAGGAAAGTCTTGAATACCGCGGTGATATGAAAAAGCTCACCTGGACGGTGAGAGTAACCTTTCATGATGTTGCGCAGGGTGGCCCGATCAATCGACTGGATGTCCATCTTCGGAAAGTGTTTTTCCAGCATCCGTTTGTAGTCATTGTATGTTCTAGGTTTGCGTCGGTTCCGTACATCTTCCAGAAATTCTTCAATCAGCATTTCTGATTTGTAGCTAACTGCGTAGCGGTCAGCGTGATTGATAAACATCATCGCTTTGGCACGGGCAGCTTTCAGACTGAGTTGTGGATAGCGGCCAAGGGTTTTGCGTCGGCGTTGGGAGCCGAGTTGTACTACAAATGATTTTGTTCCGCCTTGGGAAACGCGGATGCCCAGGCCGGAAGGTTCGTAATAAACTTTCTGTCCGGATTGAGGTGCCGGAAGCTTTTGAATGGCCAGATCAGTCAGGGGCTTTTGGGTCATCTTAGGCTCACTTAGGCTCAGAATGTGGCTGGTAAGGGTGAGCCGGAGTGTGCACTATGAAGGCAATATTTGTAAATAGGTCAATGACTTAGATGGCACTATGAAAAACTATGATTAACCTTGAAACCCCCTAAAAAAGCAGCTCCAAAACCGTAGGCCGCGGGTTCGAATCCTGCTGCCCCTGCCATAGCAATTTGCTTTAGCGAATTGCGGAAGTTGCACAGACGTTCGCGCAGCGAGACGTCGAGGCAACACAGAAAGTCTCCCAAACCGTAAACCTCTCGACGTTTGTTCCAAACGTCTGCCGGCTCATAGGGATCGCGGGTTCGAATCCTGATGCCCCTGCCATAGCAATTTGCTTGGCGAATTGCGGAAGTTGCACAGACGTTCGCGCAGCGACACGTCGAGGCAACACAGAGTGTTTTTAAACAGAAAACGCGTAAGATTGCTGAACAAGCAATGGAACTATTTTATCAAACGCACAGTTTCGTTCGTGTTTGAAGCAGTGTTGTTATCACCGGGCGAAAGATCCCAATTGGTGTCATTCAGCGTAAGGGTGCTGAAAACCATGGTAAGGTTCCGTGCCACATGCTGTGAGCCGGAGTTATATTGTACCCGCCGACTCGGCAAATAAAGAACACCTGAAAGTTCAAAATTGATCGAGTCATTCAGGCTGAGATAGGATTCAGGCAACCCTTCCTTTTCATGGAAGAGAATGTCTTTGTACGGTCCGCTCGTTGGCGGGGATAACTCCACATCGACATTACTGTTGAACTGAATCAATGAACTGTCGGCATAGTAGAATGTTACACCTTCACCAATCATTTTGCTGCCGTTTACGTTCCAACTTCCGTCCCTGATGACGTAATGGCCTGGAGCAAGGGTTATGTTTGTCACGCCACTGTTGAAGTTGACAGATCCGCAATAAACACCGGGGCTCAAATTTACAGGCCCGCTGCCAAAGGTAAGATTGCTGAAATCGCAGTTTGTTGAAGTTGGTGCCGGGATCTGGTTTTGATATGGATTGTCCAGTGGTTCACAACTGGTTTTCAACGGAGATATTGGACCATAATTGTTAGTAACATTGAAACCCGCCACACAGATTTCGTCGAAGTTCGGATTGATGTTGGCATTGAATGCTGCTGCGCGACTGTTTTCTGAATGAACCTGAACACCACAATCCGGCGCATTGATCATCGCGCCTGAATTCATGGTGAATGCATGTTCTGCGTCAGGATGCATAAGATAGATGCAGCTGGCGCTTGGACTAACCGAATTGATGGCGCTCGCGACCACTTCGATCTCAATATTGTTATATCCCGCAATTTTCATGAAGGTCGGATTGAAGTTTGTTACAGCCGTTGCTGACAAAATACCGGCATTTTCGTCAAAGCTTGGACTAAAGGTAATCTCGTTTGTAAATAACTGGTCGTTGGCAGCTGCAAAAAACTGTGTGGCTGTTTCTTCTGGATCACCATCTGGAGAATCTGCAACGCCCGCAAGAACTGCTGCATCAATATGGTTTTGAAGTGTGGAATTCATGCGGCTCATCTGAGAATAATCTACTGCTATGCCGACTGACAATAAAATTGGCAAAGCCAGCAAAGCGGAAGTCACGGCCACATTGCCATTGTCTTGGTGTAGAAATTTAGTGAAAGAATTCATGCTTCAAGCCCTCATAGATAAAAGCTCAATACGTTGCATATCTTAATTATCAATTATTTTTGGGCATCAACTGGCAAATAATTACGTAACGGCAGTTTTTTCAGGTGGATTTAAAGATTTCGAATATGTGGACATCATTAAACAGTGTTCGTTCAATCCGTCTAACAATGCCCATTGATCTCAACGCACAGTGCTTGCGATCCACTGGTCCAGCATCTAAAGTAAAACTTTAGCCAACCCAAGCCAAACGTGGTTCTTCCAAAGTTGTCCATTACACTCCTCAAAACGCTTGTTGCAATTTCAGAGCAGGGCAGTTTTCGCGCTGCAGCAGATCGTGTCTGCGTGTCACCCGCTGCAGTCGGACAACAAATGCGCCAATTGGAAGACCTGCTGGGGCAGAACCTTTTTGATCGATCCAGGCAGTTACCACAGTTAAATCCGGTCGGCAAAGCCATGGTGCCCAAGGCGCGCGAATTGATCCATGCCTATGACGTGCTCATGAAGCGGGGTGGCGCCGACGAAGACATGAATGGCGAACTTACGCTCGGGGCTCTGCCTTCCATGATCCGGAGGTTGATACCAAGTTCCGTGAAAATGCTGGTCGCCGCAAATCCCGGTTTGCATATTCGTGTTGTGCCCGGGGAAGCGCACGACCTGCAAGCTCAGGTGGAACGCGGTGCGCTGGACGCGGCGGTAGTCAGCAAATCCTCTGAAACAGATTCAAGCCTCAACTGGCAGCCATTTGCAGAAGAAGAACTGGTTCTGATTGCATCGCCGGAAACAAATGAGCGCGACCCGTTCAAGCTTATTGAAGAACAGCCGTTCATTCGCCATGCGCGATGGACCGCTGTCGGACAGCTGGCAGATGAATGGTTGGCCCGACATCACATTCATGTGCATGCTTCCATGGAGATGGAATCGCTGGATAATCTGACCAGCATGGTTGCCCATGGTCTGGGTGTTTCAGTTGTGCCCAACATTTGCATGCCTGATCCCGTTTTTGAAAACCTTGTCAAACTGCCGTTGGGTGAAGGAAACATCAGCCGTGTTGTGGGATTGTTGTCGCGCACCGACAGCCCGAAATCGCGATTAATTGACGGTTTGTATCAACAGATTGGCTCGACAATTTCTCATTACAGAGCTGGCTTATAAAGCCGCAGTTTACCTGGAATAAAGAACATATCGCTTGCTTGATTTCGCCTTCTGCCGTTTGGTGGCGCAAACAGGAGGCAGCAATGTCAGTGAGTGATAAAATTGTTGAAAGCCTTGTGAAAAACAAGGTTGAGTTCGTAACAACAGTGCCGTGTAAGCAGCTTGCCGGAGTGATTGCCGGCATCGAAAACACGCCCGAAATCATGCATATTCCGTCCAATAAGGAAGATGAAGGTATGGGGCTTTGTGCAGGTGCATATATGGGTGGCAAACGTCCTGCAATCATCATGCAGAATACCGCCTTGGGCGTTACCTTCAACACGCTCTCCTCACTCACGCAGTTTTATAACCTGCCATTGCCGATGATCATTTCCTATCGCGGTGAGATCGGTGAAAGAGTGGCTATTCAGGTTGAGATGGCAGTTCATACCAAAGCGCTGCTGCAGCAGTTGAAAATCCAAACCTATCATTTCCATGAGCCAGACGACATTCGCGATCTAGACAGCATTCTCAATCATACATTCATGAGCAGAAAGCCAACTGCAATTCTGACCGATTCAAACTTCTGGGGAGGATATTGATATGATCCGCAGCGACGTCATCAAGGATCTCATTCCAGTTATTACTGACGAGTTGGTTGTCTGTAACATTGGCCTTCCGAGCCAGGAATTGCATATGATGGATGATCAGCCGACCAATTTTTATATGCTTGGCACGATGGGTCTTGCTTCGTCCATTGGTCTTGGCCTTGCGCTCACTCAAAAGTCGAAAGTCATCGCAATTGATGGTGATGGCTCAATCCTTACCAATCTTGGAACGCTTCCGACAATTGCAAACAACCCTGCAGATAATTTTGTATTGTTCATTGTCGACAATGGCAGCTATGGCTCAACCGGTGATCAGCCTACATATGCTGGAATGAAAACATCCCTGGCTGCAGTTGCATCGGCATGCGGATGTGAAAACGTGGTTGAGTGTCAGGCAGAAGATGCGGTTGAAACCATGAAGGCAGCGCTTGCTTCAGACAAAATGACAATCATTGTCTGCAAATGCGAAAGCGGCAACATTCCGGTACCAGTCATCGAGTTGGATGCGCCGGTAATCAAACATCGCTTTATGGAAGAAGTAAAAAAGCGCAACGCCTAAGACTGGCAAAGCTTGGAAATGGTTGAGGGATATAATTTATGTTCCTCAACCAGCACACGAGCGGCAAGCGCATCCGGTGTATCGTCAGGCAGAATTGAAACCTCAGCTTGAGCGATGATTTCACCGCCATCCATTTCTTCACTAACGTAGTGAACCGTACATCCATGTTTGGTGTCGCGCGCTGCAATGGCTCTGGCGTGAGTGTCCAGGCCCTTGTGCTTGGGCAACAGGCTTGGGTGAATGTTGATGAGCTTGCCATTATATCGCTCGGTGAACTCTGCTGACAACAAGCGCATGTATCCGGCCAAGCAAATAAGATCGATGTCATGCGCGGAGATCACCTCCACAATCGCTGCTTCATGCTGAGCTTTTGAAGCAAATTCCTTCCTTTCAAATGCGAAAGCAGGAATGTTTGCATCAAGTGCGGTCTGCAGACCCAAAGCATCGGCTTGGTCGGAAACGACAAGCGCTATTGAAGCTGGATAGTCTTCAGCTTGTGAAGCCTTCAGGATGGCCTCCATATTTGAACCGCGTCCTGAAATGAATACGGCAAGGCGTTTGCGCGGCATCAGTTCACATCCACTTCAGCGCACCTGAATAAGACACTTCGCCTGGATTGGACTTTGTCAATGCGCCAAGCTGCGTGACGGTTTCGCCGTTTTCCGTAAGCACTTTTGTAACGTTTGCTGCTTGTGTTTTATCAACAATTACTACCATGCCAATTCCACAATTGAATGTGCGAAGCATTTCAGAGGTTTCTACACCACCGGTTTTTGAAAGCCAGCCAAAGACAGGAAGGGGAGAAACCGCATCAAGGTTGATCTCTACTCCAAGTTCTGAAGGCAGAATGCGGGGGATATTTTCTGTAAATCCACCACCGGTAATATGTGCCATTGCTTTAACAGCGCCGGTTTCGCGTATTGCTGCCAAAAGTGGTTTTACATAAATACGGGTCGGTTCAATCAGCGCCTCGCCCAGCGTTTTGTCATTTTCAAACGGTGCAGCGTCTGACCAGGTGAGGGAAGCACGCTCTAAGATTTTACGAACCAATGAAAACCCGTTTGAGTGAACACCGGATGAGGCCAATCCAAGAACAATATCGCCCTCTTCAAGGTTTTTGCTTGGAAGAATTCCGTCCCGCTCTACGGCGCCAACAGCAAACCCGGCGAGATCGTAATCACCGCTTGCATACATGCCTGGCATCTCGGCAGTTTCACCACCAATCAATGCAGCCCCTGCTTGACGACACCCATCTGCGATCCCGTTGATGATTTTGGTTGCGTCCTCAATGTCCAGTTTCCCCGTCGCCAAATAATCGAGAAAAAACAGGGGCTCTGCGCCCTGGACCACAAGATCGTTCACACACATGGCAACCAGATCTATGCCGACCGTGTCATGAATTCCGGTCTCAATCGCAATTTTCAACTTTGTGCCAACGCCATCATTGGCTGCAACCAGAACCGGGTCCTTGAAACCAGTCGCAGCAAGGTCAAACAATCCGCCAAAACCACCGATTTGTGTATCGGATCCGGGGCGCGAGGTAGATTTTACTGCTGGCTTGATAGCATCGACCAGTGCATTGCCTGCATCAATATCGACTCCCGCATCCGCATAACTTAACCCGTTTTGACCTGAGGATGAGGAGGAAGACATGTGAACCCGTTTCTTGTTTGGTGGACTGCAAGTTGAGAATCTGAGATCAAGTAACACAAAATGTGGTGGTGAGGGAGTGTCCGATGGACGAGAATCTGGGCATAAAGGTGCGTCAGCAGGTATATTTCTGGATAGTCATTCTGGTGGCGTTCATGGGATTTGTCTGGTTATTCTCAGATGTACTTTTGCCATTCATTGCCGGGATGGCGCTAGCATATTTTCTCGATCCGGTTGCTGATCGCCTCGAAAAAATTGGCGCGAGCCGGATCGTCGCAACATCAATCATCTTGGTTGGCTTTATAATCCTTTTCATCCTCTTCCTGATGATTTTGGTTCCGATCCTTGCAAATCAATTGTCAGGTTTCATGGAACGATTGCCCGACCTTGTCAGCCAGTTACAGGCGCTGATTGCTTCGACAGAAAGTACATGGTTGCGCGATATCATTGGTGTTGAGGGAAAAACGCTTCAAGGTTCAATCAATGATCTGATGAAACAGGGAGCCGGGTGGATTGCTACCGTTCTTCAACAAATCTGGGCTTCTGGCAAATCCCTGGTAAATGTCCTGTCACTGCTTGTTGTGACACCGGTTGTGGCTTTCTACCTGCTCTACGACTGGGATCATATGGTGGAGCGTATCGACTCTTGGCTGCCCCGTGATCATCGCGAGACCATTCGCGGAATTATGGGCGATATCGACAAAGCAGTCGCTGGGTTTGTTCGCGGGCAGGGAACAGTCTGCCTTATCCTTGGTCTGTTTTATGCCGCGAGCCTAACCATCATCGGGTTGAATTTTGGCCTCCTGATCGGCCTTTTCGCAGGCCTGATTTCATTCATTCCATTTGTAGGCTCAATTGTCGGGTTCTTGCTTTCGGTGGGTGTCGCACTCGTGCAATTCTGGCCTGAATATCTGCCAATCTTTCTTGCTGCACTTACGTTCTTTATGGGGCAGTTCATCGAAGGCAATATTCTGCAACCGAAACTGGTCGGCGAACAGGTTGGACTTCATCCTGTCTGGTTGATGTTCGCCCTGTTCGCGTTTGGCTCATTGTTCGGATTCACCGGAATGTTGATAGCTGTACCGGCTGCCGCCGCGGTGGGTGTTGTCGCGCGATACGGGGTAGGGCGCTATCTTGCCAGCGAATTGTACCATGGGGAAAAAAAGACCAAGAAGCTAGCCAGAGCGCCGTCAAAAAAGACTTCTTGACGAAAGGGTCTGATTTCAACACAAGCAAGGCATGGTAAAGTCTGACAAAAACCTGCCTCCACAATTGCCACTTGATCTGGAACTTTCACCCGCGACACGGCGGGATGACCTGATTGAAAGTGCCGCAAACAAAATGGCTTTGAACATGATTGATTCATGGCCAAATTGGCCCGGCCAGGTGACAATTCTTGCTGGCCCGGTTGGTTCTGGAAAATCTCATATTGGCGCCGTATGGGCGGAGATGTCGGATGCCAGGATATATTCCCGCGATGCTTTGGAAGCTGGTTTCGATAAGGCGATCTCAGATGCAACTGCTGGCCGGAACCTCGTGTTGGAGGATTTGGGAACGAAATCGATTGACGAACCCCCCCTGTTTCATTTGTTGAACAGCGTCAGGGAAGCAGGAAGCTATTTGCTTGTGACGTCGAGGATCTGGCCAAGAGAGTGGGACATCTCGCTGCCAGACCTTCGTTCGCGATTGACTGCGGCACAGCTTGTGGAATTGCTGGAACCGGATGACATGCTGATCAAGGAAGTGATGGCCAAACTGTTTCATGATCGGCAGCTCAAGGTCGAACCGCATGTCATCGAATACTGTGTACTGAGGATGGAACGGTCACTGGAGTCTGCTGCCAAATTGGTGAAAGCCATGGATGAGGAAGCGCTGGCCCGTAAATCGCTTATAACACGTGCTACTGCATCATCTGCGCTTGAACGTCTGGGAATGGCATAAAACTGTCATTTTCCTCGTGTTTGATTTGAGTAGGGTGGGATTCAAGCAGCATTAACCACAGGTGAAATCATTTTTCTGAAGGTAACGAGGTTGAGCAATTGCTGTGCTAATCTGATCTCAGGGACACGGGCAATGAACGAACACTTAACAGACTTTCCAACAGGCATTCTGGGCGATTTAGTTACGTCAAACGATGATCTGTTTTCAGATCCATCGCGGTTTGAAAATCGCGAACTTTCTTGGCTGGAATTCAACAGGCGGGTTTTGGAAGAGGTCAAGAACCCCAAATACCCCCTGTTGGAGCGGGTTCGCTTTCTTTCCATTTCCGCAAGCAACCTGGATGAGTTTTTCATGATCCGGGTCGCCGGTCTGGTTGCGCAGGTGAACCAGAATGTTACCAAACTGTCTGATGATGGTTTGACGCCCAAGGAACAGGTTGAGGCAGTCACAAGTTTCATCGACGTTTTGCAAAATGACCAGTTGGAATATTGGAAGGAGCTCCAGGAAGAACTCGCGAACGAGGGAATTTTCATCGCGTCGCAAACATCGCTGGATGATGAGGAAATTGATTGGCTTGAAAAATACTTCATGGCGAACCTTTTCCCGGTTCTGACACCGCTTTCCATGGACATGGCCCATCCGTTTCCGTTCATCCCAAATCTTGGTCACGCATTGATTTTTGACCTGGAACGTCAGTCCGATCATAGGTCAATGAGCGCGTTCCTGCGGCTTCCCAATGGCATGACCCGGTTTATACGCCTGCCGCAGCGACGCGAAAATGAAATTCATCTGATCAGACTTGAGGAAGTGATCGAACGCTTTATCACAAGCTTCTTCCCGGGGTATAAGGTCAATGGTTATGGGAACTTCCGGGTAATCCGCGACAGTGATCTGGAATTCGAAGAAGAAGCTGAAGACTTGGTGATGACCTTCGAAACAGCGCTTAAACGGCGGCGTCGCGGTACGGTCATTCGCGTGGAAACAGATCACAACATGCCTGAACATTTGCGAGAGTTTGTCTTGCAGGAAATGGGTGTTGAGGGAAAACAGGCGGCAATCGTTGGCGAAATGCTAGCCCTGAATAATCTCTCTGAAATCGTGGCTTTGGATCGCGAGAACCTGAAATTCCGGTCTTTTGATGCACGGTTCCCGGAGCGGGTCCGAGAACTTAATGGTGATTGTCTTGCAGCAATTCGTCAGAAAGATTTTTTGGTCCACCATCCGTACGAGTCCTTTGACGTCGTTGTTCAATTCTTGAAACAAGCTGCGCGTGATCCCGATGTGCTGGCAATCAAACAGATGCTGTACCGGACATCAAACAACTCGCCAATTGTTGCAGCACTGATTGAAGCCGCAGAAAATGGCAAATCGGTTGTTGCCATTATTGAGCTGAAGGCGCGCTTTGATGAAGAAGCAAACATACGCTGGGCGCGTGACCTGGAACGCGCGGGCGTCCAGGTTGTTTTCGGTTTTCTGGGGTGGAAAACACATTCCAAATTAAGTCTGGTAGTGCGTCGCGAGGAAAGCGGTATCCGCAATTACGTGCATATCGGCACGGGAAACTATCATCCCATAACAGCGCGTCTTTATACAGACCTCTCGTATTTTACGTCTGACCCTCAGATCGCGATGGACGTGGCAAAGGTCTTCAATTTCACCACTGGTTATGCCGAGCCGGATGAACTGAAGACACTGGTCATATCGCCGTCTCATCTGCGCTCAACCATGTTGAAGCACATCGAAGATGAAATCGAGCACGTTCGCAATGGCCGTCCGGGAACCATCTGGGCCAAAATGAACTCGCTGGTTGATGCTGAAATCATTGACGCCTTGTATCGGGCAAGTCAGGCCGGTGTAAAAATTGAATTGATCGTCCGTGGCATTTGCTGTCTTCGACCAAAGGTCATTGGTCTGTCAGAGAACATCAATGTGAAATCGATCATTGGCCGCTTTCTCGAACATAGCAGGATTTTCTGTTTCGGAAATGGAAGTGAGATGCCCTCGTCAGACGCGATTATCTATATGGGCTCTGCTGATCTTATGCCGCGCAACCTGAACCGCCGTGTTGAAACCCTTGTTAGATTGGAAAGCCAAACCGTCCGCGAACAGGTTCTTGACCAGATTATGCTTGCGAACCTGCTTGATCGGGATTTGAGTTGGGAAATCTTGCCGGATGGAACTTCGCGTAGGATAAGCGATGCGGGTAGTGGCAATTCATTTAATTGTCAGACATACTTTATGACAAATCCGAGTTTGTCGGGCCGTGGGGAGGCACTCAAAAACGATGCGCCAAAAGGGTTTTTCGATAGCGAGCCTGCTTCGCTCCCGAGATCAGAATGACGCTCGTGGACGGTTGGGCCAGCGCCAACCCGTTGCAATAATCGACATTGGATCAAACTCGGTAAGGCAGGTTGTCTATGAAGGACAGACCCGTTCTCCGTCAGTTTTGCATAATGAAAAGGTTCTGTGCGGCTTGGGCAAAGGCGTTGCCAAGAACGGACGCATGGATGACAAGGCGGTAGAGCGTGCGCTCATGGCTATTCGCCGCTTTATGTTGCTCAGCAAGCAGTTGAAAGTATCTGAAACCCACATACTCGCAACAGCAGCTTCAAGAGAGGCCGAAAATGGCCCGGAATTCATCAGCAGTGTTGAGGAGATTTGCGGCGAAAATGTCAATCTTCTGACCGGAAGGGAAGAAGCGAAATATGCGGCTCTTGGAATAGCGGCTGGCTTCTATAAACCCGACGGCATAGCGGGTGATCAGGGAGGTGGATCAACCGAATTGGTTCAGGTGTCGAGCCAGGGAGAATGGAAGGGTGTCACCACCCCGTTGGGCGCGCTCAGACTACAAGAGCTTTCCAAGGGAAACGCAAACGCAGCAAGAAAGATCGCTAGAAAGACGCTTGCTGAACTTAAAGTGGATTGGCCCGGGGAACAGCGAACATTTTATGCAATCGGAGGTACCTGGCGTTCTCTGATAAGGTTGTACATGCTTGAAATCGGCTACCCTATCGACGTAATTCATGGGTTTTCTGAAAAAGCGTCGAAAATCAAGGATTTCTGTGATCGGGTATTGGATGCAGATAGCAGTGAATTTGAATTCATCGATGAGATATCCAAGAACCGGAAGCCTTTATTACCCTATGGAGCCGCGGTGCTAGCGGAGCTTATAGACCATCTTGGCGTAAAGGATATCGCTACGTCTGTTGTCGGATTGCGCGAAGGCTATCTCTATTCGCTGCTGGATGAAGAGGTTCGAAACAGAGATGCATTGATTGAAGCAACAGCAGAACTGTCCTTGCTGCGGGCGCGCGCTCCCGCTCATTCTCTGGAATTGGCAGACTGGACAGACGAGGCGTTTGATTTCCTGCAACTGGCAGAAACCCCCAACCAGAAGCGTTGGCGCCATGCTGCCTGCAATCTGGCGGATATTGTATGGAGGTCAGCTTCAGATTTTCGCGCTGAGCAAACACTGGGTATCATCAACAATGCGGGCTTCAATTCGATCAGCCATGAAGGGCGCGCATTCCTGGCGCTGGTGACGTTTCATCGGTATCAGGGGCTTGGCTCAAAGAAAATTCCGCCGCCTGTTGCAAAGCTTGCTTCAGAAGCATCGGAAAAGAACGCACGTATCCTCGCTGCAATGTTCCGGATGCTGTACATGTTCTCTGCTGGTGAGCCGGGCGTTTTGCCGGAACTTGGTATCACAAGAACCTTGTCGGGAACGCTTGTGATACACTTGCCCGCAAAACTGGCAGATATGGCGGGGGAGAAACCCAAACAACGTGTCGAACAATTCGCCCGGGAACTGGGCGAAGACATCGAAATCATTGTTGCAGAGAGTTAGGGCGGGAAACAAAATCAGGAAAGATTGATCACCTGAACTTTGCGGTTCTCATAGCCAAGGGCTATCTGTCCGTTTTTCAAATCTAGCGCACGATTACCAAACAGTTCTCGCCGCCATCCTTTCAGTGCTGCAACGTCCGCATTGTCATCCGCTGCAATCTTCTCAAGGTCATCGACGGTTGCAATGATTTTTGCCGCCACCCCATGTTTTTCGACCGTCAGTTTGAGGAGAACCTTCAACATCTCGGTCGCCGCCGCACAGCCCTCGGGCATTTTCTTTTGGCGGGGAAGGCGAGGAAGTTCGTCATCCGGAATGGCCTTTGCATCGGCAATTGTAGTCAGCAGGCCATCAGCATACCGGTTCTTGTCAAACCCACGTGATAACGATCGCAGGTTCATCAATTGCTGTACGTTTGACGGCCCACGCGCGGCGATATCGTAGATCGAGTCATCCCGGATCACTCGACCGCGAGGCACATTCTGTTCGCGGGCTGTGATTTCCCGCCATTCCGCAACTTTCTTCAGAATGGCGAGTTCGCGTGGTTTCCGGGCGCGCATTTTTAGTCTCTGCCATGCGTTTTCTGGAGGCATGTCATAGGTTTCGGTCGAGGTCAGGATTTCCATTTCTTCGCTGACCCAGCCACTGCGGTCTTGCTCTTCTAGGTTGGCCTTGAGTGCCAGATAGACATCTCGCAGGTGAGTGACATCGGCCAGTGCATATTTCAGTTGTTTGTCACTCAAGGGCCGTTTTGACCAATCGGTGAACCGAGATGACTTGTCGATGTGCTCTCCGACAATCCTTTGAACCAACTGGTCGTAAGATATTGAATCGCCATAACCGCAGACCATTGCAGCAACCTGCGTATCGAACACAGGATGAGGAATCATGTTTGCAAGATGGTAAACAATCTCAATGTCCTGACGTGCTGCATGAAAAACCTTGACGACCGATTCATTCGCCATCAGATCAAAGAAAGGTGAAAGCTCGATATCGTCCGCCAGCACATCTACGATCCAGGCATCATCAAGCGTTGCCATCTGAATCAGACACAGCTTTGGCCAAAAGGTCGTTTCGCGCAAAAAC
>JASJDO010000038.1 GCA_030065115.1 Rhizobiaceae bacterium
TGCGCTCCAGCATGTCACAAACGGCGAGAGCAGTAACAACCCCATCATCATAGCCCTTGCCGATGGGAGAATTGAAAAAGAAGTGACCGGATTTCTCAAATCCTGCAATCGCGCCGATCTCATTTACTCTACGCTTGATGTAGGAATGGCCTGTTTTCCAGTAGTCGGTTTCCGCACCCTGTGATTGTAGAACCGGATCAGTCAGGAAGAGGCCGGTAGATTTCACATCTGCCACAAATTTTGAACCCGGATGAACCGCGGAAATGTCACGTGCGAGCATGACACCCACCTTGTCCGCAAAAATCTCTTCCCCTTCATTGTCAACAACACCACAGCGGTCGCCATCGCCGTCAAACCCAAGGGCAACATCTGCACCCGCTTCCAACAAACGGTCGCGCATTTTGTGCAGCATGCTCATATCTTCAGGGTTTGGATTGTAATTCGGGAACGAGTAGTCAAGCTCCGTATCCATGTGAATGACTTCGACACCGCAGCGCTCGAGAATTTCGGGAGCGAAGGCACCCGCAGTCCCATTACCACAAGCGGCCACCGCTCGAATTTTCCTGGAATATGGCTTGTCCTTCACATGCGCATCGATATAGCGCTGGGCGAAGCCCTCCACGAATTCGTAAGCGCCACCGCCTGCCAGTTTCCATTCGCCGCCAAGCACAATATCGCGCAAGCGCCCCATTTCATCCGGGCCAAACGTCAGGGGCCTTTCACACCCCATTTTGACACCAGTCCAACCGTTGTCATTGTGTGAGGCAGTCACCATGGCAACAGATGGTACATCGAGTTCAAACTGGGCAAAATAGGCAACAGGAGAGAGCGCAAGCCCAATGTCCTTTACTCTTGCCCCGGCTGCCAGAAGGCCGGAGACAAGGGAGTGTTTGATGGACATTGAATAGCTTCGGTAATCGTGACCTACCACGATATCAGGCCCGGCTCCAAGTTCCTGGATCAGCGTACCGAGCCCCATGCCCAGTGCCTGAATGCCCATCAGGTTCAGTTCGGGTTCCTTGTCAGATTCCGGATGACCGAACCACCACCGTGCATCATATTCCCGAAAGCCGGTTGGCTTTACCAGGGGCGTGTTTTCAAACGCGTGAGTATTTGATTTTGCAGACGGTGCTGTTTTGGGGAACATGCTTGCGATCCTCGTTTGTGCAATCTTATCCAGCCCCGCATGTCGATAGCGGATTTTGCCCGAAGAAAGCAATGCCAGATTTTAGGGAGTCGTTGCTATTGCGTCAGTACAAGTTCGCCATTGCGAATCTCGAATGATCTCATCTGGTTCAGGAAACTCATCCCCAACAATGTGCCGTCGAGAGATTTGTCTGGCAGAACAGCAGCGCGAACATTGTTTGCAGAAACCCGGCCAATTTGGATGCGATTGATGATTGCCGATGCTGCCCGAACTGAACCGTTGGCTGTATTGACCTGGTACTTAAAGTCTGATGCGTTCAGATTGATGCCAAGTCTCCGCGCTGTCGATCTGTTAATCGCGACAGTCGTCGCTCCAGTATCCACGAGCACATCAACTTTCCGTCCATTCATTCGAGCTGTTACGGTGTAGTGGCCACGGGAATCTGATTTGATTTTGGTTTTCCTGCCAGCATAGGTGACTTTGACAGTATCTCGGGCTTGTGTTTTTTCAACGCGCTGTTTTTTAACAGGGTTCACCTGATGCTGAGCCTGCTCCTGATAAGCATTTTGTTGAAATTGGTTCTCTTGTTCCTGTCTAAGAATATACGTGTTGGCCATGAAGGCTATTGAGAGCCCCACACCCACAATACTGACTGCGTATTGCCACATTACGATCCCGCCTTGTTGATAGCTCGAAAACTTTTTGTTCACTAAGTTTATCTGAGAAGCCCTAAGAAGAGGCTAAGTCGCGATGTATTTGGATAAAGCGGAAAGAAACCTCATAGCAGGGTTAGGAAACCGTTAACCCGCCTTTGTTGCACCGGAAATACCTGATAAAAGAAGCGAATCCCTTGGTGCATGGAGGCCTCTGCATGATGCGAATGATCAGAATTTCAAGTTTTTTGGTTCTGGTGATCCTTATGTTTCCGGTATCTGCTCTGGCAGAATGGCGCAGCGACATAGGGGTCTTCCGCATTGGCGTAGTAACAGGTGACAAAACAACTGGCTTTGTCCGCCGTGCTGAACCCTTCCGGCGTGCCTTATCAGACGCACTTGGAATGGATGTGGAGTTTTTCACAGCAAAACGTCCTGAAGCGATTATTGATGCGCTCACTTCAGCGCGCATTGAATACGCCATTATTTCGGCGACAGGCTATGCTTTGACATGGTCGGTTTGTGAATGCGTGGAACCGATTGTTTCCCCTCGCTCTGCTGATGGCACAGATGGCTATAATCTTGTACTGCTGACCCGGTCGAACGGTCCCAAAGATTTGGAGAATCTTCGGGGAAAGCAGATTGGGGTGCTGTCTTCAAGCAGGTCTGCTGAAGCAGGTATTCTCAGGCTTGCGTTTAAGGAAGCGGGACTGACAGAAAATGATATTGAGTTGATAAACCGCGAATCCGGCGAAGCAACTCTGACAGAGTTTCTGGATGGTCAGTTTGAAGCATTATTGGGATGGAGTTCGATGACGGGCAACCCATCCATTGGGTATACCCGTGGTACACTGCAAGTCATCGCCAGAAGAACTGATGATCTTGCAACCAAGTTTCCGATAATCTGGAAATCAGAGCAATTGCCTCATCGAGTACATCTGGTACGCAAGAAATTGCCCGGTGAAGCAAAGAACATATTGCGGAACCTCTTGGCCTCTCTCTTTGACCGAAATCCTGTGGCTTACGACTCAATAGAGCCGATATATGGCGGTGGTTTTACAATAGCGCGCCATTCGCAGTATCAGCCATTTATTGATGTTGTTAAGGCATTTGGTGAGGTAAACAAGGATGTTTTGGATACTGAGCTGGAGGCTGGTGGCCTGGAAATTACACCGGAAGATACATCGCAATAAAAGATCCGCCACAACCAATGATCATGACGGATCTAATTGTTTCAAATTAATTAGTTCAGCATCATGTGCATGCGGAACAGTCTATGCCAGTATCTTTTGCCCGCCTTGGTCTCAGGAACATTTGCTCTGACAATTCAATGGATGCACCATCGAAAGAAATTTTTCCATCATCATAGTTGATGAACCCAACTGCTGGTGAATGGTCTGTCTTTACAACTGCTGCAATAAGAAATGCGTCAGTATTGCGAATGTTTGCCGGAACAGTAAACGGTTGTCCGGGTGCCGGAGCAGTTCCCCCACCTGTAGTGTATCTCCAACGTACAGTTGAACTTCCATTCACAACATCGATTCCCATAATCGAGATTGCGACTGAGTCTTGATAAGGGTACATGATACGGTTTGCGATTTTCACAAACTCGTCCATTTCAGAAACAGGAAGATCGCTGAACTGTGTACGCGTAATCAAGTCAGCGACAGAGCTTGAAATTCTGGAAATTTTTCGGTCCACCGCAATTGCCAGAGAAATCTCAATTGTTCCAAGAAACAAAAGAATAAGGATCGGCGCTATGATCGCGAATTCGAGTGCCGCAACACCTGACTCGTCATCACGAAGAAGTTTGCATTTGACCAGGAAACGGCCCATTGCGTTTTCTTGTTTGAAGCGTTTCAAAAACATGGATCTATCCTGTGTTTAGTAGGGCTCTGTGCGCATCACTGATGTCACACGTAGCAAAGAATAGTTGCCACCAGGTGCATGCAGTAGTGGTGCTGCAAAATTTGTGTAAATAGGCCACTTGTAGCTGGCTGAAACCTGCATGATAAGATCAGGTCCTGGATTATCGATAGAATCTCCTGGCAAGTCGCCCGTTAGTGGGTCTGGTTCGGGCGGGTCACCCAAACCATCGAATGTTCCAGCAACCTGAACATCGAACGTTACGTCGTTGCAGTTCAAGATAATTGTTACGCGATTGCACAATTCAGCTCTGAATTGTGCTGCAGTAGTACCAGGACCAAGTTGTCCGGTTCTCAAAAGGCGCGCGGTGTCGTCTACGGCTGTTTCAAAATACTGTCCGGCGAAAAACATGATCGACGTTTCCAGAATCGCGAAGATCAGCAGGAAAAACGGTCCCGCAATTAGTGCAAATTCCACTGCCGTTGCGCCGTCTTCTTCTGTTTCAAAACGCTTGATGGTTTTGGGAAACCATTTTGCGCATCTTTTAACAATAGGATTGTCAGTTCTAATTCGCATTTTCGTCATCCAAGAGGCTATATTCTGTCAAAAGGTAACAGATGTTTGTTTCGGAACGGTTGACGGATAGTTAGAAAGCAAGGGTATCGAATTAAGGGTCTATTAACCAAAAAAGCAGGCCCTGAAGCCTGCTGCGCTTGAATGCAAATTGATCAGTGTGATCAATTGCTGTTTGACAATGACAATTGATTGCGCACCTGAATCTGACCGGAGGCAAAATCGAATGCTCTGTTGTCATCACCGATTGTCAGGGTTGGTTCGCACACAGGCGAACATGCCATTGTTGCTCTGCTGTCTCGTCGGTAAATGCGGACGGTGTTAGCTTCACTTGCTTGGACAACAACCGGTTGGTCGACCAATGCATCGCCATTCTCGTCTAGCACGATGAGGTTGGTAACGCCGAAAGATCGACCGGTCAGAATCAAAGTCTGATCATCCTGGATAGTAGCGTCGACAATTGAAGGGTTTCCGATGATGATCGTATTGGCGGGACGTGACACCCGGAATACTTTTGCCTGATCCACCGTGACAAGTACCGAGCGATTGTTCACATCACTTACGGATTCTGCAGACGATACTGATGGGGTACCCGTTACCAGTGCTGCCGCAAAGGCGAGGCCAATTAGTTTATGTTTCATGACATACTCCGAACTACTTGTCCGCATCATCCAATATTTTGGTCAATAAACCCTTAACTCAGCGAAAAGAGTGAAACGGAGACGCCGTATGTTGTGGAAGATAAAATGAAGCGAACATAGCCACACCAAATGAATGCGATAGGGTCTAAGACTAGGGTCCCGTATATATACATTATAATAGGGGTTGGATTTACAATCGCTGAACCAGCTTGAAAACACAGATTTTGAGTCAGATTTTCGCATATCAAATTACCCTTTTTTAGGCATATGCGAACAAGAAATGAATTAATCTTGAGGTAACCATGTAAATTAAGAGCTTCTAAATTCCTGCTGCGTATATTCGCTTCAGATCAGATCAACTGATCAAACAAAACAGTAAAAACTTTAGAGTTTAAGGAGCACAACAATGAAACTCGTAGCACGCTTTATGAAAGACGAATCAGGCGCAACAGCAATCGAATATGGTCTGATTGCAGCACTTATCTCAGTCGCTATCATCGGTGGCGTAACTGCTCTGGGTACAAGCCTTGACACCACATTCTCTGGTCTTGGTACTACTGTATCTGGCTAATTTACCAGACACGACTTCGGTCACGGGCCGCCGGTTCTTCCGGCGGCCTTTTTTTGTGCCAATCTTGGATTGTTAACTGCACAGTTAACCTTTGTGTTTACGCTGCCCTGAAACCAATCAACCCGGAAATCGACATGTTTGAATATTTCCTAATGATATTTTTCCCGTTTCTGATGATTTATTCAGGTGCTTCGGATCTGTTCTCGATGACGATTCCAAACCTAGTCTCGATGCTGCTCATCAGCGGGTTTGTCGTTGCTGCCTATGCAGTGGGGTTGGATTTTAGCACGATCCTCTGGCATTTTATCGCGTTCGCAGTTGTTTTGGGATTTGGATTTGCTCTCTTTGCCATTGGTCAAATGGGAGCTGGAGATGTAAAACTGGCAGCGAGTACTGCGCTCTGGTTTGGTTGGTCATTCCATCTTATGGAATATATCCTAATGTTCTCCATCATTGGCGCAATCGTCACCATAGCATTTATTTTCGCCAGAGCACGTTTTGTCCCGCAGTTTGTGGGTGAAGTAGAATGGTTTGTGCGGCTTTATAACAGCAACAAATATCCCTATGGCCTGGCGCTTGGTGCTGCCGGCCTCCTTGTCTATCCTTCCACATTCTGGATGCAGTCGATCATCGTTTGATGGATATTAACATCTTGTTGCAAAAGGCCGGCTTCCAACCGGCCTTTTTCGTTTTCGCAACTTCGCTAACTTCAATTAACTAAAAAATTCAGGGTTTCATTAACCATAAGTACACCTTTGTCAGTCCAATATGTCCCCACGGGTCAATGCGCCCATAGTTCATAAGGCTCAAGAGGGTTTAGTAAAATGAAAGTAGCGCAATTAGCAGCTCTTGGTGTTGCCGTAGTCGCAGGGGGCGGAGCCTATGTTGTTGCAAACAACCTGTCTGCTCCTCCTGAACAAGTTCAGCAAGTCCAGCAGGATCAGGGGCCGCGCATTGAGCTTGGCGAAGTCCTCGTCGCAACAAACAATATTTCTCTGGGCACGTCACTCAAAGACACAATGGTTGAATGGAAACCCTGGCCCAAAGACGGAATTGGTCAAGGTTATATTACACGCTCCAACAGTCCTGACGGTCTTGATCTTGCGAATGATCCCGCGATCGCTCGAGGGTCTTTCTTTGCAGGTGAGCCTATCCGGGAAAGCAAGCTGGTGCGCTCCGACAAGGGTTACATGTCAGCCATACTGCCAGCGGGCCAGCAGGCTGTAGCCACATCAATTTCGACTGCTACCAGTGCTGGAGGATTTATTCTTCCCAACGACCGGGTCGATGTGATCATGACACGTCGTACTGGCGAGAACGACGATATATTTGAAACCGAAACCATCCTTGAAAACGTCCGCGTGCTCGCGATTGACCAGACGATTGAAGAAAAGGAAGACGGCGAACCGGTGGTAGTCGGTGAAACCGCAACCCTGCAATTGTCGCCTGACCAGGCAAAAATTCTGACCGTTGCCCAGCAAATGGCAGATCGTCTTTCGTTGGCTTTGCGGTCTTTGGAAGACAGCGGAAGTGAAGAAACCAAGGGTGCTGAACATCTGCTTATCGGCGGCGCAAAAAGCGGGCGGGTGAAAATCATCAAATTCGGAAGCACCAAGGAAATCATAACCGGCACTGCCCAGCAGAAGAACTGATTGGGCGCTGAATGAGGAATATGGACATGTTAAAGTTGAGTAAGTCATTTCTGAAAGCAGCTTCTGTGGCGGCAATCCTTTCAGTTAGTCAGGTTATGGCTGGAACGGTTACCGTTGCCCACGCGGAAAACTTCCTTAAAATCTCCAAATCTGCGATTGGCAAGACACAAACAGTGAAAGTCGGTTTGAATAAATCGATGGTGATCGACCTTCCGGGTGATGCACACGATATCCTGGTGGCAAACCCTGACGTTGCAGATGCGATTACAAGAACATCCCGTCGCATTTACATTTTTGCAAAACAGGTGGGTTCAACGAATATCTTCATATTCGATTCAAAAGGCCAACAGCTGTTGAGCATCGATCTCAACATCGAACGTGATATCGCCGGTCTTGAGGAAAACCTCAGAAAATACATTCCAGGTTCCGACATCAAAGTCGAAATCGTGAATGACAACATCATCCTGACAGGATCAGTCCCAACACCTCAGGCCTCTGCACGGGTTGTGCAATTGGCGAGAGCCTTTGTCACGGGTGGTGAGGCGACAACCAACCAGTTTAACCAGAACTTCAGCGGTGATGTTTCAAACGGTGGAACAGTCATTGAGGACAATGAAGAGCGCAGAGAAAGCCAGATCGTGAACCTTCTTCGGATTGAAGGTGAGGATCAGGTTCATCTGAAAGTTACAGTTGCCGAAATACAGAGAACAGTTGTCAAACAGCTAGGCATTGATTTGACTGCGGTCGGTTTGACGGCTGGAAACATAGCTTTGGGTGCTTTCGGAGACAATCCGTTTGGCCTCCGTGGGATCGGTTCCAACAGCGCAATTGGCGCGCAATACGATGGTGGTGGAACAGAGACCATACAAGGCATGCTGAGGGCGCTCAACCAGTCTGGTGTCATCAGAACGCTAGCGGAGCCATCTCTCACGGCAATTTCAGGCGAAACAGCTACATTTTCAGTTGGTGGTCAATACAGCGTACTCCGCGAAGCCGAACTTGGTGGCAATCCCAGACCATTTATACCTAATTTTGATATAGATGAAACCCGAACAAACCTACTCAATCTGGGACAACCCATCGGCAGTGTTTCGCGCACATTTGAACAAATCGAATACGGTATTGGGCTTTCGTTCTCACCTGTTGTATTGGGGCCAGGTCGTATCAGTCTAAGGATTAGGACCGAAGTCTCCGAGCCTACGACTGAGGGAGCGATTACAGTGGGTCGCGCCGGACCAGGAGGTTCGATTACAATACCGGGCCTAAGGCGCAGAGAAGCTGAAACAACGGTTGAACTTCCTTCAGGTGGATCGATGGTTCTTGCTGGTCTTTTGAAAGACGATGTTCGTCAGACATCAGCTGGTTTCCCTGGACTGAAGGACGTTCCTGTACTCGGAACACTGTTCCGCAGTCGTCAGTATCAGAGGTATGAAACAGAGCTGGTAGTTATCGCGACACCTTACCTGGTTCGTCCGATTGCCAGGCAGCAATTGGCGCGTCCGGATGACAATTTTCAACCGAGTGCAGATGGTGCAGCCAACTTCCTGGGTCGTGTGAACCGGGTATACGGAAAAGTAGAGGGGCAGCTTCCCGAGGGTCGCTACCACGGAAAAGTTGGGTTCATTTTCAAATGATGAATCTGACAAACGGAGCAAAGACTATGTCTAGAGTAACAAAATTCAAAAAACCCAGTCTTTCCAGAGGATTGCCGGTAATCTTGACTGCCCTTATCGTGTCCGGATGCGGTTCTTACAGCAAAGATCACTTTACAGTGGGATCCGTGCCATCCGACTATCGGACTAAGCATCCAATTGTCGTTGCGCAAAACGAGGATGTGGCGGATATGATTGTGACCCGCGATATGAAGGGGATGTCACTTCGTCAACGTAACGTGGCACTGGCAATGATCGGCAGATATAAGCGTTCCGGCGCAAAGATCATGCGGATCATTCTCCCGGCAGGGTCGCATAATGAAGCCGCCGCAAGACGGGTTGGTACGGATCTCGTCCAACTGATGAAAGATGAACGGGTTCCTCCAAGCCATATTCAGGTTTCGAGGTACCACGCGTCAAACCATGGTGACTCAGCTACGATCCGACTTTCATTCGTTACTGTAGATGCCAAGGTCCACAGCAAATGCGGTCAATGGCACGAAAATTTGTACGATGACAGAGAGAATAGAAATTACGGCAATTTTGGGTGTGCGACGCAAAATAACCTGGCGGAGATGATTGCCAACCCGGAAGACCTTGTTTCACCACGAGGAGAGTCGGAAATCGATGCCACAAGACGTGACAACGTAATCAACGATTGGCGCTCTAGCGGTACGCCAGATCTACCTAGCCTGCTTTAATGAAAGCACAATATTTCAGAGGATTTAGAGGTAAATATGTCAGTAGCTAATCCTGAAAATGAAATGTCGATGTACGATGCGCATTCTGATGTGGACTTGGGAGATATGTCCGATGTCCGTCCTATTCCCAGAATAACCATCCAGTGCTTCTGTGAGACCGAAGCAGTTCGGCAGACGCTTGAAACGGCAGCAAGTGACAGGCGAATGTCTCGTGCCCATATCTCAGTAAATATGGGTGGGATTCTCGGGGCGGTTAATTTCTACGCGACCTCGCCAACACCAAACCTGATTGTTGTCGAGACTCGCCACGCCGATGATTCTTTGATGCAGGAGCTCGGCCAATTGGCTGATGTCTGCGATGCGGATACCCGGGTTATCGTGATCGGTCACTTCAATGATATCCTTCTGTATCGGGAACTAATCTCTAACGGAATATCTGAATACCTTGTTGCGCCAGTTACAATGGCAGACATCATGTCTTCCATATCCCGTATTTTTGCCTCGGAACAAAATGGCAAGCTTGGGAGAATGATGGTTTTCATGGGCGCCAAGGGTGGTTCAGGGTCTTCAACCATTTGCCACAATATTGCGTGGTCGATTTCCTCGACTTATCGGAACGAAGTTGTGCTGACAGATCTGGACTTGGCGTTTGGCACCGCTAACATGAACCTAGATCAGGACCCGACACAGGGTGTTGCGGATGCGGTTTTCTCACCAGAGCGTGTCGATGATATTCTTCTTGATCGGCTTTTGGCTAAATGTGCAGAACATCTTAGTCTTCTCGCAGCACCTTCGACGCTGGAACGAACCTATGACTTTGATGCCAATGCCTTTGCACCGATTCTGGAAATCAGTCAGAAAACAGCTCCTACGGTTGTGGTTGACCTTCCCAATCAGTGGAATGGATGGACAAAACAGGTTCTGGCTTCCGCAGATGAAGTGATCATCACAGCGGAGCCCGAACTGGCAAACCTTCGCAATGCAAAGAATTTGGTCGATACGATTGCGGAAATTCGACCCAATGACACACCTTGCAAACTGGTCATGAACAAAGTCGGTGTGCCGAAGCGGGCGGAAATCACGGTTTCTGAGTTCGCAGGCGCTCTGGGTCTGGATGTCTCAGCGACGATACCATTTGAACCTGCCCTGTTCAGCATGGCAGCAAATAACGGCCAGATGATTTCAGAAGCTGATCCCAAAAGCCCTGTCGTCAATTCACTGCTCGAGTTGACACAGATTATCACGGGTAAAGCGGAAGTTCGTCAGGCAAAGAAATCAGGTCTTTCGTTTCTCAAGAACATAAGCCTCGGCAAAAAGAAAAAGTAATTTAGTTAAGGGTACGGGTAAGCATCATGTTCGGAAAACGCGGCGGTAGTTCAGATACTCCTGATTTCAAGCCAGTTAGCGCGCCTGCTCCAGTAGCACCGGCTCCTGAGAGCGCCCCTGCTTCTCAGTCAACCGCGCTTGAAGCAAAGCCGGAATTGCCAAAGGTCCAACCGCCGGCAATCGCTCCCGCTGTCGCCGCGCAAGCCGCGCCACCTCCCTCACCGGAGGCATCGGGAGAAAAGACCGAGGAATATTACGACACCAAGACAAGTGTCTTTTCCGCTCTGATTGACACCATTGATCTGAGTCAGCTTTCACAGATGGATCCGGAAGCTGCCCGGGAGGAAATCCGGGATATCGTAAGCGATATCATTTCGATCAAAAACCTTGCGATGTCGATAGCTGAGCAGGAAGAAATTCTTCAGGATATTTGTAACGATGTTTTGGGCTACGGTCCTTTAGAGCCACTTCTGGTTCGCGATGACATCGCTGATATCATGATCAATGGTGCCAAAGATGCCTTCATCGAAGTTGAAGGCAAAATGGAAAAGGCCAGGGTCAGGTTCCGTGACAACACCCAGTTGATGAACATTTGCCAACGAATTGTGAGCCAGGTTGGCCGGCGGGTTGATGAATCAAGCCCGATCTGTGACGCGCGTCTCGCCGATGGTTCGCGTGTGAATGTGATCGCACCGCCGCTTGCAATCGATGGCCCCGCACTCACCATTCGTAAGTTTAAGAAAGACAAGCTCACTCTGGACCAGCTGGTCAAGTTCGGTTCGATCACACCAGAAGGCGCAGACATTCTGCAGATCATCGGCAAGGTTCGATGCAACGTTATCATCTCTGGCGGTACCGGTTCGGGTAAGACAACACTTCTAAACTGTATGAGTGCTTATGCAGGCGAGGAAGAGCGCATTATCACTTGCGAAGACTCCGCGGAACTTCAGCTTCAGCAGCCGCATGTGGTTCGCCTGGAAACACGACCACCGAACCTTGAAGGTGAAGGTCAGATTACAATGACAGATCTTGTTAAGAACTGTCTGCGTATGAGACCGGAACGCATCATCGTGGGTGAGGTGCGTGGCGCAGAAGTCTTTGACTTGCTACAGGCAATGAATACGGGCCACGATGGTTCTATGGGTACAATCCACGCGAATACGCCGCGCGAGTGTTTGAGTCGTATTGAATCTATGATCGCGATGGGCGGCTTCAATCTGCCAGCCAAAACAGTTCGTGAAATCATTGTGGGCTCAATTGATGTGATCATACAGGCAGCCCGGCTTAGGGACGGCTCTCGCCGGATCACGCACGTAACCGAAGTGATCGGCCTTGAAGGTGATGTGATCACCACACAGGATTTGTTCGTCTACAAGATCGATGGTGAGGATGCCAACGGGAAGATCATCGGTAAGCATGTCTCCACTGGTATCGGGCGTCCGGCCTTTTGGGATCGCGCTCGCTATTACAATGAAGAAGGCCGTCTTGCTGCTGCGCTGGATGCCGCTAACGAAGAAAATATGTAGGAGCTAGGGTTAGACATGTTTGGCTTAGACATGAACACATTAATCTTCATGGCTCTTGCAGCATTGGCTTTCTTTGCTGTTGCCTTGACGTTCCTGCTTCCGCAAATTTCAAACGAGCGGAACCAAGAGAAAAAGATCAATAGCATCAAGCACAATGAACGAGACCGCGACGCTCGTTTGAAAGCTGAGGCGCGTGTTGCAGATGCATCGAAACGCAAACAGTCTGTTCAGAATTCGCTCAAGGAACTGGAAGCCGGCACCAAGGCAAAAGACCCTAACAAACAGGGCTTGAAAGATACGTTGCGTCAGGCTGGAATCGATATCACCATCCCAAAATTTTACGTGTTCAGTGTTATATTTGGCATTATTTTTTCAATCATTGTGCTCGTCGCGTCTGGCGACCCGCTCGTTGCGGGTGCTGGCTTGATTATCGGCATTTTGGGCATTCCGCGTTGGTATGTTGGCCGAAAGCGGAAAAAGCGCATGAATGCGTTCCTGATGGAGTTTCCAAATGCGGTGGACGTCATCACACGTGGCATCAAAGCAGGACTTCCGCTGAACGATTGTTTGGGGATTATTGCAACAGAAGCAAAAGAGCCGGTGAGAACTGAATTCAAGCGGGTTCTCGAGACCCAGCAAATGGGTGTTCCAATGACGGAAGCCATTCTCAAGCTCTACAAGAATGTTCCTCTCACCGAGGCAAACTTCTTCGGGATCGTGATCTCAATTCAGCAAAGTGCTGGTGGTAACCTGTCGGAAGCACTTGGCAACCTGTCAAAGGTTCTTCGCGACCGCAAAAAAATGAAGGCGAAAATTGTTGCCATGTCATCTGAAGCGAAAGCTTCTGCGATGATCATCGGCGCGCTTCCAATCGTTGTTACCGTTCTGATTTACATCACGACGCCAAAATACATCACAACACTGTTCATTCATGAGACTGGCCATTTGATCCTGCTGGGGTCTGCTGCCTGGATGTTTATGGGCATCATGGTGATGAAATCCATGATCAACTTTGATTTCTAAATCGCTGCAGGGTTTACAAACGCATGCTCAACCTACTCACATCACTCGCTGACCCACAGGTGCTCCTGTCTGTCTTTGCTGCAATCGCGGTATTTGCGACAGTTATGACCCTGGCGATGCCCGTGTTGCAAAAGGATGATTTCGGTAATCGAATGAAAACCGTTGCCATCGAACGAGACAAGATTCGTGCTCGGGAGCGCGCGCGTCTTGCTGAGCAGGCCAAAAAGGGCAGCTTGAAACAGAGCAGCAATGGTTTTCTTCAGGATGTTGTTGACAAGATGAAGCTGAAATCAGCTTTGGCTGATGACGGAACCGCTGCGAGCCTCACGATGGCTGGCTACCGCCAGCAATCCCATCTGACGGTATTTCTTGTGTTGCGCGTCGGCCTGCCGCTTGTGTTCGCAGCAGCGGCACTGTTTTACCTGTTTGTCATTTCAAATGAAGAACGCACCGTCTTCATGAATTTTGCTGTCGCCTTCTTTGCTGCTGCGGCTGGTTTCTACCTGCCGATCATGTTGCTCAAAAACAAAATTTCAAAGCGGCAATTGTCTATCCGAAGGGCCTGGCCAGATGCACTCGACCTAATGCTGATTTGTGTGGAATCCGGCATGTCGCTTGAAGCTACCATGAAGAAGGTCGCTGTCGAGGTTGGTATCCAGTCCCCGGAGCTTGCGGAAGAACTGACCTTGACGACTGCTGAACTCTCATACCTGCAGGAACGCAGACAAGCGCATGAAAACTTTGCGAAACGTACAGGTCTTGAACAGGTCAAGGCTGTAACGATGGCCCTTATCCAGGCGGAACGTTATGGTACGCCTTTGGCAACCGCCCTTCGTGCTTTGTCGCAGGAAAGCCGGGATATGCGTATGGCAGAAGCTGAAAAGAAAGCAGCATCCCTGCCACCAAAACTTACAGTGCCGATGATTGTCTTCTTTCTTCCGGTTCTCTTTGCTGTGATTCTCGGCCCTGCCGCTATCCAGATATCGGAAATGTAAGGCGCGCAGGCTAGAACATCAGAAAATCCAGGGTTTCAAGGTTGAGGTGTCAGACCTCAAGTTAACAATGCCTGATTTACTGGTTTTACATGCTAGTTAGACAATCTTGTTGCCTTTACCGGCGCAGTTTTCCCGCGATGTTCTCCTCCTCCTTAAACATCTTTTTGAAAGAAGCCGGCAGCAGGGAGAAGTTAAACAACACAATAACTCACAGATAGCCGTATGGGTTTATGGACGTGCCTATTATTTAGCTTCGCACACGAATCCCGTCTTGAACCAAATGTTTTTTTTGGAAATTCAGTCTGAAGAAACGTTACTGGGTTTTCTTCTCTTCGCCATCAGTATTTTTGAGCAAGTTCCATGCGCTTTGTTGGGAAAGCATTTGGCGAAGGAAAGCAATATTCTGCTCTGCCTCTGCTTGAGGCAGCTCGCCACGAGCAATATTTTCTGCTTCCTGGAAATTCCCTTGAAGGCCTACAACAAGGGCAAGGTTCTGTCTTACGCGACTGTCCGCTCCCGGGCGTCCAATTGCTTGACGAAGATATGTTTCCGCAGCTCGAAGATCACCGGTCAACACGTAGGACATGCCAAGGTTAGAGAGGATTGAAGGCTCTCCAGGCGCAAGATCAAGTGCCTTGCGATATTGGACACGTGCCTGCTCAGACTGGTCAAGCTGATCGAGAATTGCCCCTTGCGCCGAAAGCAGTTTCCAATCAGGTCGGTCCGGGCGTTGTGCGCGTTTGATTACCTGAAGTGCCTTGCGGAAATTTCCTGTTGCGGCCAGAGCTTTGCCATAGGCAGACAATACGTCATTATCTTCAGGATGTTTGATAACCACCTGCTGCATTACGGCAAGAGATTGCTCGTTTCGACCAGTCAATCTGAGCACATTGGCATATGCAAGGCCAATGTTTCTATCTGATGGTTTACGGTCGTACTGGCTACCAAGACGGGAAGTTGCCTGTCTCAACTCCGGAACAGACATTTGCTCAAGGGATTTACCATTGGTCCGAATGGAACCGGTCGTTGTGGGATCCTTTGCACAGGCAGATAGAGCTAAAACACAGGCAACAGCCAGTGCAGTATAACTTGAGGTCTTTGAAAATCGTTGTTTCTGCATGGTCAAATGGCCTGATCCGTTACACAATGCGTCCCTGAGGGATTTGATTCTCTTAAATAAATATTCTGTTAACCCTAATGGATGGTTAACGCGGCTGAGGAACCAAACAATGAGCGGGACACCATTTCTGAAATCATCAAGCAAAGCCATCGCAATAGATGCGGTTTCATCGTCAGACTTGGCATCGAAAATCAAAGAATTGACTACGAGCCAGCGAAAGTGGGCGAACGCTTCTGGGTTTGAAGGGAAGGAAGGGCAAATCCTCCTTTTGCCTGCAGAATCCGGGGCAATAGGAAAAGTTCTTTTTGGTCACTCCAAATCCAGTAATCCGCTTCAGACAGGAAAACTTGCGTCCAGTTTGCCAAAAGGCGCTTACAAATTATCAGAAGGATTTGAGGATTTGCATCTGGCCAGTGTCGGATGGGGACTGGGTGGATATTCTTTTGGTAAATATCGTAATTCTGATTCGACCACCGCCCAACTTGTCTTGCCGAGTTCAGTGGATGGCAGCGCTGTCAAACGCGATGTGGATGCTAGCAATCTTGCACGAGATCTGATCAACACCCCCGCCAATGACATGGGACCTGATCAACTGGAAGCTGAAATACGCAAGATTGGCAAGGTAAATAAGGCAAGTATATCGGTCATAAAGGGGGAAGCGCTTCTGAAGAAGAATTTCCCGATGATCCATGCAGTGGGTCGGGCGAGTGCGGATGCACCGCGTCTCATCGATCTGAAATGGGGGAATGCCAAACATCCCAAAGTCACCCTTGTCGGCAAGGGGGTAATTTTTGATTCTGGTGGCCTAAACATCAAACCCGGCAACTCAATGGCCCTGATGAAAAAGGACATGGGGGGTGCAGCCAATACAATCGCATTGGCCAAGATGATTATGGAGGCAAAGCTCCCCGTTCGCCTGCGTCTCCTCGTTCCCGCTGTCGAAAATGCCATTTCAGGCAACGCTTTTCGTCCTGGAGACATATTGCCAAGCCGCAAGGGCATTACGGTAGAGATTGGAAACACGGACGCCGAAGGCAGATTGATCCTCGGAGATGCTCTGGCTCTGGGTGATGAAGAAACTCCGGACCTTATGATCGATATGGCAACCCTTACTGGTGCAGCACGTGTCGCTTTAGGTCCCGATTTGCCACCCTATTATTCCGGCGATGAGATTTTCGCATCATCGCTCGACAAAGCATCTCAAGAAGTCTGTGATCCCTTGTGGCGTATGCCATTGTGGGATCCGTATCAGAAAATGCTTTCATCGAAGGTGGCGGATGTGAACCATATCTCCACAGGTGGGTTCGCAGGATCGATAACCGCAGCCTTGTTCCTGTCCCGGTTTGTGGAGAATGCCAGAACCTGGGCTCATTTTGACATTTATGGCTGGACACCAACTGCCAAACCATGGGCTCCGGTTGGTGGCGAAGCGCAAGGCATCAGAGCATTGTTCAAGGTCATTGCTGAGAAATATTAAATTTGATTTCGTTTCCGAAATGAGTTTAAATTCAGAAATGAACCCGATTGAACTGACAAGTGGTCAGGCTTTGCATTTGTGGCATCAGGTGGCATTAGATCTTGTAAGAGACGGCAAACGCGACCTGACGCAGAGGCAAGTTGCGATCCTGCTGGAAGTGTACCTGAAACCGCCACCGCATACGATCCGCGATCTTGCATCAAAGCTGCAAGTGACCAAACCTGTCATCACGCGCGCCTTGGACACAATGGGGCAAATGGGTTTGCTCAGTCGAAGGCGCGATGATGCAGACCGCCGGAACGTACTTGTCCAGCGTACGGTTGAAGGGTCAAATTACGTGGAACAACTTGGAGAACTGGTCTCCTCAACGGCAGGAAAACTTTAGATATGTCTGACCTACCGCAGCTTGATCCGCATGATCGCAGATTGAACCCTCTTGATGAAACCGGCACGCCAGTGAAGGGCGAAGGTACTTCTGCCAGCATAAGGGTTGCGTTTACCGAACTGCGCAGGGAGCCCGATATGGCCTGTGCGATTGATACCCAATTGATGTTCGGGCAACGTGTAAACGTCTACGATATTCAGGCTGGCTGGGCATGGGTACAGGCGGAACGCGATGGTTATGTAGGATGGCTCGAAGAAACTACACTCGATCATGATCCGGTCGATACAACGCATCTTGTCTCCGCACCAAGAACCTTTTTCTATCCCGAGCCTGACCTGAAACTGCCCCACAAAGGCATGCGGTCGATGGGGAGTGAGTTAAGCGTCGTTGATTATACTGAAACCCGAGGCACGCAATATGCTATACTTGCGGGCGGTGAAGCGGTAATCGCATCCCATATTCGCGCCAAGGATGATCATGCGGATGATTTCGTATCCATAGCGGAATCTCTGTTGCTAACGCCGTATTTATGGGCTGGCACCACGGCATTCGGGATCGATTGCTCCGGCTTTGTGCATCTGGCGATGTTCATGAGTGGCAAGAACGTGCTGCGTGACTCTGATATGCAGGCCGCGACCATTGGTAGTGAAATCGATCCCGGAGCAGATCATCAACAGGTTCATCGCGGTGACTTGATATTCTGGCGCGGGCATGTGGGCATCTGCCATGGGTTGGATGAGACAGGTCAGCAGATGTTGTTGCACGCCAACGGGCACTCGATGAATGTCCTGTCGGAACCGCTCATCCCCGCAATTGAGCGCATTGCTTATTTGTATGAAATGCCGATTGGTGTGCGTCGGCCATAACGGAAAGAAATCGTGATGAGAATACTTAAAAGCATTGGATTGTTGCTCGTCATAGGCATGGCCTATCTCCTCTTTTGGCCTGTCCCGATTGATCCGGTTTCCTGGAAAGCACCCGTAAATGCCGGGTATGTTGGGGAGTTTGCACCTAACGAAAAACTGGCAGATTTGAAACGCATTGATATTGGCGAGCATACAGGTCCGGAAGATTTTGCTTTGGGCATGGATGGCAAATTCTATGTGCCAACCCATGAAGGCGTGATTCTGAGGTTTGATCCTGCGACCGGCCTCTCAGAGGAATTCTCAAGAACTGAAGGCCGGGTTCTGGGTGTTGGGTTTGGACCAGATGGTATTTTGTATGCAGCGGACGCCTATGATGGTCTGTATGGCATAGATCAGTCTGGAAACGCTACGTTGCTGACAGATACGGTCGATGACGGATCGCGCATCCCCTATGCGGATGGTGTGGATGTAACATCGGATGGACAGGTTTATTTTTCGGATGCTTCGGTAAAATTCGGCGCAAAAGCAAATGGCGGTACCTTGCCAGCATCCCTGCTTGATTTGCTGGAGCACGGTCCCAATGGCCGGATTTTGAAATATGACATCAAATCCAAAGAAACGACTTCAGTTCTCGAAGGTATGAGTTTTGCGAACGGTGTCGCCCTCACGCAAGACCAAAAACATCTGATGATCGTTGAAACCGGCACATACTCTATCTGGAAGATGCCGCTAGCCGATCCGCAATCTGCAAAGCAGATCATCACCAATTTACCAGGCTTTCCGGATAACATTAAACGCGAAGTTGATGGCACGTTCTGGTTTGGTCTCGTCAGCCCAAGATCAGAGCCAGTCGACAACCTGTCGGAGAGCCCATTCATTCGTAAAATCATTCAACGCTTACCTTCAGCCATTCAACCCAAACCGCAACGCTACGGGTTTCTGGTACGGATTGATGAAGACGGCAATGTGCTGGAAACACTGCAGGATCCGTCGGGAAACTATGCATTGGTAACGGGTGCGCTGACAGGTCCTGATGGCAAACTTTATGTTTCCAGCCTGACAGAACCCGACCTTGCAGTTCTTGAACGTGAGTGATCCTACTCGTTAGACTGGATACAAAATCGGAAACTCTTCACCCTCAAATGGGGCGCCGGGCGTATACTCAAGGTCAGGGAAAGGTGGCGATGTTTTTCCCGGACGTTCGACGAATTTCGCGTCATCCCCAACCCAGCGCAGAGACACCACGCGTCGTCTGGTTGGGGAGGCATTGGCAGGTGCGCCATGCAAGGTACGGAAAGAAAACGCAATTGCATCGCCCGGTTCAACTTCCCATCCAACTATATCCAGTTGATCGCGCTGGGCGTCCACATCCGGCACTTGTTCGGAATTGTCATTTTCAAACAGCGGTGTGCCATCAAATCGATCTGGACGGAAGTTCTTGTCCCATTTGTGCGATCCTGCAATGTATTCGATTGTGCGATCACGAGGAACCGGATCCAGTGGTACCCAGAATGAGACGGTCTGTTGGCCTTCAACGAGGTAATAGGGCTGATCCTGATGCCAGGGAGTAACAATGGAGTTGCCGGGCTCTTTCACCAGAATATGGTCATGGAAAATGCGAGCTGTTGATGATTGCATCAGCTTTGCTGCGATTTCCGCCATGCCTGAATCACGAACCAATGCGCGATAGCCGTCAAACTGGTTCCAGACCACATAATCCTGGAAAAAAGGCGCACTTCCATCTTCAGGATTGTAGGTGCGTTCGCGCCAAGACGGACTTGCCTTGTTGTCTTCAATCGCTTGCCTGGCGCCCTCGACATAGTTTTTGAAAGCGCCTTTCAGCAGAACAACGCCGTTCTTTTGAAATTCATTGATCTGATCTTGCGAAATACCCGTCATGATTGTCCTGCTGCTTAAAATGTCCTGCCATTCTTATAGGAATCGAATGGCAGGACAAGTGCGCAACTCAAGACGTGGTGTTTGTCGCAATCTTTGCTAGTGCGGATGTTTGTGACAGTTGCTCGGATGCTCCAACGGCTTTCTGGATAGCCACGCCGAACGGTGTAGGCCTGAATTCCGGAATGGTATTCCTCAATTTCGCATCATCGATCTCATGCGGACGGTTCCATAGATACTGCATTTCGATGACTTCCCTTATGAATTCTGAAAACAGCCCTAGAAAACGTAGAAGGGTCCATGGGAATGTCTTAGTACGTAAAGTTTGTCCTGTAGCATTGCCTATGGTTTCAATGAGTTCCTGGCCAGTTACGGCATATCCTCGAAAAATGAATTCCTCGAATTTGGCAAACTCAAAGCGTTTCTCTGCTAGTGAGGCCATAATGCGAGCTTTGTCCGGCAGATAAGCCCACGAGTGAACCATATTGAGTGGGCCAGGGTAGGTCACAATCCCCTTGTGCAATTTGTTTGCAATCTGGGACTGAAACCAATCGCTAGTGTTCTCATTCTCAAAATAGTCGCCACTTCGCAGAACAATGGTTCGCAAACCCTTCCTCGCAGCTTCCCGATAAGTTTGCTCCATCTCAATCCGCAAACGGCCTTTGGGAAAGTTTGGAACATGCGGTGTATCCTCATTGATAATTGCGGGTAATTCATTGCCATAATTATAAATGTTGCCCGGGATCATGATGGTCGCTCCAGAAGCCAGGCCCGCTGCTATGACATTCTGGGTAATTTGAGACAGGACATGCTTCCAATCCTGATAGGGTGGGTTGATCGCATTGACGATAACATCATGATCCATGCAGGCCTTTGAGAGCGCGTCACTGTCAAAGGCGCTGGCGGTTTTGTAGATATGAGCACCTTGGAGTTTTTGGTCATCCCATCGCCTCGCAAGGGCCGTAACCTTCCATCCTTTGTCTGCAAATGACTTGACTGCTGAACGGCCAAACCGGCCTCTAGCGCCCAAAACGATCACATTCTTTTTCATTTTTCACTCCATCAGGTTGATGAAGCGAACATATCAATTCAAAATAGTGATATCATCAGAAGAAAAGTGAGTTTATATATACAAAAATGGATAGATTAGATTGGAATCTCCTGCAAACTTTCGTGGCTGCTGCCAAACACGGCTCGTTGTCAGCAGCTTCGAAAGCTGAAGGTATTACACAACCCACCGCAAGCAGGCATATTGCCCAACTCGAAGACCAACTAGGGTTCAAACTACTCGAGCGGAGTAAGTCCGGGATAGCACTGACCGAGCAGGGTCAACTATTGCTGGATCAGGCGCAGGAAATGGCAGACGCTGCGGCACGCGTCGAAATGATAGGCAGCAGTCAGTCGCACAACCTCTCAGGCACAGTGCGTATTACCGCAAGCAGGATTGTAGCAACCTTTGTACTCCCGGAAATTCTCGCAAAATTTCGAGTCGAAGAACCGGAAATTGATATTGAGTTGGTCGCTTCTGACGAAACGGAAAACCTGCTTCCCGATGGAGCAGGTTTTCC